>NZ_JAMDJP010000037.1:0-44554 GCF_023475945.1 Shewanella sp. 8A | reverse complement strand
AGCCAACTGCTCTACCGACTGAGCTAACGACCCATCTAGTGAACGCTGATTTTACACTTCAGTAAGTGGTGAATCATGAAGGATTTAAACCATTCGATTGATTGGTTAAAATCCAACTGCCCTAGCTTTATAACATAAGCGACTGAGCTAACGACTCATCTAAAAATTCTGAATTTTACACTTCCAGAAAAGTGGTGGGTCGTGAAGGATTCGAACCTTCGACCAATTGGTTAAAAGCCAACTGCTCTACCGACTGAGCTAACGACCCATCTAAGGATTCTGAATTTTACACTTTCAGAAAAGTGGTGGGTCGTGAAGGATTCGAACCTTCGACCAATTGGTTAAAAGCCAACTGCTCTACCGACTGAGCTAACGACCCATCTAAATACTCTGAGTTTTACACTTTCAGAAAAGTGGTGGGTCGTGAAGGATTCGAACCTTCGACCAATTGGTTAAAAGCCAACTGCTCTACCGACTGAGCTAACGACCCATCTAATCTACTACACTTCAAATACCGTTAACTTATTCTATTTACTAGAGTAAGTGGTGGGTCGTGAAGGATTCGAACCTTCGACCAATTGGTTAAAAGCCAACTGCTCTACCGACTGAGCTAACGACCCATATACTGGTATTTTGCGCCCCGAACGACCTCGCCGTTCCGAGGGCGCCTATAATACCTTTTTCATTTCCCCATGCAAGCGTAAATTCCCAATTTTTTGTCGTTTGCATGAAAAACAGACTAAGAGTATGTTTTTTAGTTAATTACGCTTTAATTGCAGCCAGTTGTTGCTGAGCAATGCGTGCTGCAGCGCTGTTGGCGTAGTCTTTTACTACCTGTTGGTAATATTGAGTTGCACCAGCTTTATCGCCCATTTTCTCTGCGATCATGCCAAGCTTCACTAAACTGTCACCACGTTTGTTGGAATCACTAAAACGGGTCACGACCGTATTGAAAACTTGCTTAGCTTCAGCAAACTCACTTTTATTAAACAGCAATTGTCCTAACCAATAATTAGCATTGGCGGCATAAACTGAATCTGGATATTGTTTAATGAAAGCGCGAAAGGCTGGGATTGCATCATCATACTTACGCTCTTTCAGCACGAGATTAACTGCACTTTCGTAGCTGGCCGTTTCACTTAAACTACTGGCGGCCGCATTCGCGGTTGCTGCTGCAGCGGCAGGAGTGGAAGGCACTGAAGCGGCTGGAGTCGCTGCTTTAGAAGATAAATTAGCAATTTCATCATAAAGCTGACGCTGGCGTTGCTGCATCTGCTCTATTTGATAATTTTGTTGTTCAGTCAAACCACGTAAGTCGAGAACTTCTTGCTGCAAAGTATCCAGACGGCGCTGCATATCAATTTCGCTTTGTTGTCTCGATTTTACAATGCGCTCTAAACGAGCAAGTCTGTCATCACCTGAACCACCAGCAAGGTCTTCAACAGGAGCAGGAGCTGCAATTGCAGCTCCTGCGCCGAAGAACATTGCCGTAATTAAGACGGCACGTTTCATCTCGTTACTCTCCGTAATTCAATCTTAGTAAACTAAAACTGCACGACGGTTTTTAGCAAAACCTTCATCGGTACGAGTGAAGTCAAGTGGCTTCTCTTCGCCATAGCTTACGATGCTCATTTGGCTTGGTTGTACACCCATGCCTTGTAAGTATTTAGCAACAGCTTTAGCACGACGCTCACCCAGTGCGATGTTGTATTCTGGCGTGCCACGCTCGTCGGCATGACCTTCAATCAATACACGAACACTTGGGTGCTCAACTAAATAAGTACCATGGGCTTCGAGGACAGCTGCATATTCAGTTTGAACTTCACTGCGGTCGAAATCGAAGTAAATAATGTGCTCTTTTCTCAACTGCTCGAGTTGCTGACGTTGTTGCTCTTCAGGCGACAACATTCCACCAATACCGCCCGTTTGAACACCACCATTGAGTTCACTACCAGAACCGCTTGTAGAGCCCATAGCATCAGTTTCTGATTCAGAAGTTGAGCTACACGCACTAATAGCCATAATTGGAAGTGCTACCAACATAGCTTTTAACAACTTGTTCAGATCCATTACTTGTTCCTTATAAAATTAAATGTTAATAAATCAAACTAATACACTAGAGAAACGGAGACCAAGAAGGTGATTTCACCTCGCCCTGACCTACCGGTAATCTCGCTTTAAAGCGTCCGTCCGTAGAAACAGCTGCTAAAACTTGCTTGCCTTGATACGTAGTGCCATAAATCACCATAGTACCATTAGGGGCCACACTTGGAGACTCGTCCAAACGTGTCGATGTCAGCACCTGCATAAAGCGCGTACTTAAATCCATACGTGCAATATTAAATTTACCATTTGTGCGATTCACAAAAATCATGCTGCGACCATCAGGGGTAATTGAACCACCTAAATTCCATTCACCTTCAAAGGTTTCACGGGTCACTTTGCCTGAATTTAAATCTACACGATATAACTGTGGTCTACCACCACGCTCGGAGGTAAACAACAATGACTTACCATCAGGGAACCAAGTTGGCTCGGTATCGATGGAATAGTGGTTGGTAATACGTTTAATCGCCTTAGTGGCAATATCAATGACATAAATCTCAGGTTGACCATCCTTAGAGAGGGTCACGGCCAATGATTTACCATCGGGCGAGAAAGAAGGCGCACCGTTAATGCCAGGAAAACTACTCACCTTAGTACGCACTTGAGTGTATAGGTCCTGAACAAAAATCTCGGCTTTTTTGTTTTCAAAACTCACATAAGCTAAACGACGGCCATCGGGTGACCACGCGGGTGACATCAAAGGCTCAGGAGAACGCAATAACATCTGCTCATTGTAACCATCATAGTCAGCGATCATTAATGAATAAGCCGCTTTTTGACTGTGGTTAACCAATACATAAGAAATGCGCGTCAAAAACGCACCACGAATACCGGTCAATTTTTCATAAACGATATCGCTTATACGGTGGCCATACTGACGAAACTGGGTCGCAGAAATCACGGTCTGACGACTATCCATCAAAAATTCAGTTGGACTTGCAGGACCTTTTAGTGCTTGGTTTTGTGCTTTAACCAAATCAATAAGATCAAAGCTCACCAAAAACTGATCCGTGCCGTAAGGCTTAACCGAACCAACCACAACGGCTTCTGCACTAACATTAGCCCAAGCATTGGCATCAAACTGTGCTAAGGCTCCAATACCACGTTGAGGTAACCCTAATTCATCTAAAGGTTTAAACGTACCGCTGCGCACTAAGTCAGACATAACCACATCGGCAATCGCCTGTGGTGGCGCACCAGCACCTTGCCATTGGAATGGCATCACAGCGATTGGTCGCGCCGCATCCACACCTTCGGTAATCACAATATCCAGCGCCGCTTTTGCCGGCATAGTACAAAGCAGAACTGCCAATGCTAACCATTTTGCCAAAATTTTCATGGGACTCCTTTAATTAAACGTTGGTTCAACGATTAAGTTAATTTCTTTCATCAAGTTATATACCGCAGGGTCTGGAGACACTGGTAACTTACCCGCTTTTAAAATCGCCGCTTTAGCTGCACGACACACATTCGGATCACCACCTTGTGTCTGACTGCTAATCACAAATCCATCATTCGCTAAACGCACAGAAACGGTACACGTTTTACCACGCATCGATTCATCAACCACAAGGTTACGCTGAATCGTTGATTTAATCATCGCGGTATACTTACCGACTTCCGTTTGCATCTGCTTATTCATGGTTTGCGATAAGGCAGCCTGCTCGGCGGCTAACGCATCAGCCATTTCCTGCTCTTGCAGAGCACGGGCTTCAGCATCCGCTTTGGCCTTAGCGTCTGCTTTTGCCTTAGCTTCGGCTTTTGCTTTCGCCTCTGCATCAGCCTTGGCTTTTGCCTCTGCTTTGGCTTTAGCTTCTGCCTCAGCTTTTGCCTTGGCTTCGGTTTCTTTCTGCTTACGGTCTGCCTCAGCTTTCGCGGCAGCGGCCTCTTCTACTTTACGTTTTTCCGCGGCTTTTTGAGCTGCATCTTCAGCAAGTTTACGTTCTTGCTCCTTCTGCTTGCGATCGGCTTCGGCTTTTTGTGCTTTTTCCTTTTCCTGTTGCTGCTTCACCTGCGCGGCTTTCGCGGCATCATTGGCCTTTTGGGTCTCAATTTCTTGCTGCTTACGTTCTTCCGCCAGTTTCTTCAACTGTGCTTGTTCACGCTCACGGGCTTGCTTTGCTTCCTGTGCTTTGCGTTCAAGTTCGGCTTGGCGCTCACGTTCTCGGCGCTCTGCATCGCGCTTTTCCTGCTTTAGCTTTTCAACTTGATTAGCGACTTGTTGCTGATCAACCATAACAGCTTTTACTGCAGGGGCGCTAACTTGTTGCACAGGTTCAGGTTTATGGGTGAAATCTATGCCAATGGCCAGAATAATTATCACGCCAATATGAATACCTGCTGAAATTGACAGAGGTAATGCAACATTTGAATTATCCGCCACCTATTTCTCCTTGGGTGAATCCGTCATCAAACCGACTGAGGGAACGCCTGCCTGTTGCAAGGTCACCATCAATTGGATCACGTTATCGTAAGGAATAGTTCTATCGGCTTTAACCACCACAGGACGTTCAGGCTCAGTCACCATAATCGCCGCCACGGCGGTGGCTAACTCTTCCAATTCCATTTCTTCGTTATTGGAACCGCCCTGATTAAGAAAATAAGTACCGTCGGCATCAATAGACGCCACAACCGGCGGCTTACTATCCGCGGGTAGCACTTCGGCCGCACCTTGCGGCAGCTCCACCTTCACCCCTTGGGTCACAATCGGCGCTGTTACCATGAAAATAATCAGCAACACGAGCATGACGTCGATGTAAGGCACCACGTTGATTTCGGCAACAGGGCGACGACGTTTACGCTGATAACCGACTTGCATTATACGCCTTCCTTCTCACTGTATGCTTGGCGATGCAGGATGCTAGAAAACTCTTCCATAAAGTTAGCGTAACCGATCTCCAGCTTTTCAACCTGAGTCGCAAAACGGTTATAAGCGATAACTGCTGGAATTGCCGCAAACAGACCCATAGCGGTAGCAATCAGTGCTTCTGCAATACCTGGCGCTACCATGGCTAATGTTGCGTTTTCCATCGAGCCAATTGCGATAAATGAATTCATAATACCCCATACCGTACCAAACAAACCGATATAAGGGCTAGTCGAACCAATGGTTGCCAATAAAGGTAAGTTAGCTTCTAACTTTTCTAATTCACGGGATAAGGTCACACGCATCGCCCGCGAAGTACCATCCATCACCGCATCAGGCACTTTGCTATTTAATTTATTCAGACGTGAATATTCTTTAAAACCCGTCACAAATAATGACTCTAAGCCCGTATTATCTGGACGAGCCGATAATTCTTTATACAGACGATTTAAATCGACGCCTGACCAAAATTTATCTTCAAATTTTGCCGATTTATTTTTTGCAGATGTCAATAAACTACGGCGTTGTAAGATCACCGTCCAAGACATTACAGACAAGCAAAGTAAAGTGAACATAACAAATTTCACTAATAAACTGGCTTGTAAAAATAACCCGACAATCGACATATCAGCTTGCACTGTCAAACTCCTGCACAATATTTAAGGGGATAGCTCGGGGCCGCATACGTGATAAGGCTACACAGGCTACTAGCACTGTGCCTTCACAATAACAGTCTCCCAGATGATCAACCAAACGTTGATGAAATACCAACGAGGCCTTTTTCAACTCTATGACCTTAGTTTCTACAATAAGGTTCTGTTCAAAACGTGCGGCTTTTTTAAAATCCAATTCCGCCCGCTTAACCACAAACGCCGTGTCATCGGCCAACAGTGCAGTCTGACTTACGCCTAAGGCTTTTAACCATTCGGTTCGCGCTCGCTCAAAAAAATTGAGATAGTTCGAATGATAGACAACGCCACCTGCGTCGGTATCTTCGTAATAGACTGAAATGGGCCAATTAAACGTCATGCGAAATCAGTAGATTTTGGTTGAAAAATTGACGCTACTATACCTAGGGAAACAAGACTTGTGAATGACCCGATGAAGATATAGATAGGGATAGCAGGGGTTTCAACGCAATTGAGGGATTTGTAAATAACAATGGGGCCAAACGACCCCATTTAATTAACATAGTTAGCTATTTTGCAAGGGTTTGCGGTAGTGACAAACCAAAGCTTTGCCACAGGAAGCTATAAATATCGGCAAACTCGTCGATCTTCATCGCGGTTGGTTTACCCGCACCATGTCCAGCATTAGACTCAATGCGCATTATCACGGGTTTATCGCCCTGCTGTTTTTCTTGCATCATGGCGGCAAATTTAAAGCTGTGTAGCGGCACAACACGATCATCGTGATCAGCCGTCATCACCATAGTTGCAGGATAAGCCTGCGCTTTAACATTATGGTAAGGCGAATAAGCTAATAATGCCGGGAACTGCTCTGCATTATCTGCACTGCCATATTCACTGGTCCAAGCCCAACCAATGGTAAACTTATGGAAGCGCAGCATATCCAGCACACCCACTGCTGGTAGTACGGCAGCAAACAGCTCAGGACGTTGCGTCACCGCGGCGCCCATCAATAAACCGCCATTACTGCGGCCATAAGCGCCTAACTTTGTAGTGTTGGTGTATTTTTCGTTGATCAGGTATTCGGCAGCGGCAAAATAGTCATCAAACACATTTTGCTTTTTATCGAACATACCTGCCTGATGCCAGCTTTCACCATAATCCGCGCCGCCGCGTAAACTTGGTACGGCGTAAATGCCGCCCATATCTAACCATGCGATGTTGGCAGGGCTAAAACGCGGCGTCATCGAAATCGCGAAACCACCGTAGGCATAGAGTAACGTTGGATTTTGGCCATTCTTCACAAGACCTTTCTTATAGGACAGCATCATCGGGACGCGAGTACCGTCTTTGCTGGTATAAAACACTTGCTCAGACACATAATTATCGGGATTAAATGACACCTGAGGTTTAGCCACAACGGTCGACTGCGCTGTTTTAAAATCAAACTTATAGGTGGTTTCAGGTTGAATATAGCTGTTAAAGACATAGTAGAAATAGTCTTTACTCGCCTTACCGAAAGGCCCGGCGACATTACCTTTACCTGGTAAAGTGACATCTTGACGCTTTTGGCCGCCCATACTGAAAATCGATAATTGTCCCAATACATCGTGTAAATAGCTGACGACTAAATGGTCATTGATAATAGCGACTTTATTAATGGGATCTTTTGATTCAGGAATAATGGTTTGCCACTGCGATTTCTCGCTATTACGGGTATCAATGGCAATCACTTTACCGTTAGGCGCATCTAAATCGGTTTTAAAATAAAATACCGAACCGTCATTACCTAAAAACTCATACTCTGCTTCGAGGTTAAGGATTAATTCCACCACCTGAGCTTTAGGTTCAAACAGTGATTTATAGAAAAAGCGATTACGTTTGTCCGTACCCTGCGAAATCGACAGCAGTAAATATTCGCCCTGCTCAGACACATCGATGCCAAATCCCCAATCTTTGTTTTGGGGGCGTTCGTAAATCAATAAATCTTGGCGCTGATCTGTGCCTAATTTGTGGTAATACACTTTTTGATTAAAGTTCACATCGGCCAGTAAATCCCCACCCGCTGGCGCATCGTAACGGGCATAGAAAACCCCTTGGTTTTCCTTATCCCATACCGCGCTGGAGAATTTAATCCAGTTGAGTTCATCTTTAAGCTTTTTACCAGTGGCAATATCAATAAACTGCCACTGCTGCCAGTCAGAGCCTGACTTAGACACTCCATAGGCTAAAATCTTACCGTCATTACTTACCGATACTCCAGACAACGCCACGGTACCATCGGCTGAGAAGCTATTTGGATCGAGCACGGCTTTCTCAACGCCATCTTTGCCTTTTACATAAAGGACCGATTGCGCTTGTAAACCATCGTTACGGTAATAAAACTGGTTATCGCCATTCTCGAAGGGGGCTGAAATCTTCTCGTAGTTCCACAGTTCAGTGATACGGTCAACCACGGCTTGTTTGTTGGGGATTTTTGCCAAGTAAGCTTGACCAAAGGCCTGTTGTTCTTTTACCCAGCTTTCGGTTTCTGGCGTGTTTTCTTCAAGATGACGGTAAGGATCCGCCACCGCAACACCGTGAAGAGTGTCGACTAAGGCGTCTTTTCTCGTTTCAGGGTAAACCAATTTGTTTGCGCTGACCTGCTGTGCGGCCTCTTCTGGCGTATTGCCACTCTGGCAGGCGGCCAACGCCATGCCCAATGTGGCTACTAATAAACCTTGCTGGGCAAGGCGAAATCTTAATGCCATCTTTTATCGTCCTTTTGGTGATGTCCGGCTTAACGCTCTTTTGCAGCAAGTACTATACAAGCAAAATTTTTCATGGCAATGCTGTAGCAAAAGATGAGGTTTTCTAGCGAAGAAGAAAGATTTAACAAACTGGTAGCAATGATGAGCTTATTGAAGTGTATTTTTATGCAGTAATTATGACTGACAAGTTATTAATCATGCTAAATAGTGACTTAAGTGAGGCAGATCACTTAATCAATCATTAGTTTTGCTAATGTATCGAGGCAATTTTTCTCGTTTGCTAGCCAAATAACAACACACTAAAATGTGCTTGTTTTCAGGAGATATCCGCTAGCGGATATTGAAAACAAAGAACTTTTAAACTGATGTCTTTTAAGTACTTCAGTTCATCCCTGGTTCTTATGCTTGACTTCCTTCCTTCAATTTGTTGATTGCAAATGCATTATTTTGCGGCCCGCTTAGATTAAGCGGGCTTTTTTTTACCCAGAATCAAACATCAAGCGACACTTATCGGCGTTCAGTATTTTTTGTTACATAAAAACCACTGGAGCCTCTCAATAAATGGCGCTTATTTGCGTGTCACTATCCGAATCAACAGACTGCCATAGTATTTTGACGCGAATACAAACAGCGTCAATAAACAACAATGCCAAGTCAGTAGACTTGGCATTGTTAGGTTAAGCTTTGATTTAGAGGGGCTTACTAATTCGGATCACAACTCGGCGGTTTAGCGCCCTTTCCTCAATATCGTCATTTGAAGCCACGTGACGCCGCTCGCCGTGACCCACAGTCACAATTCGATCTTGCGGTATACCGCTTGAGACAAAGAAATCTTTTACCGATTCAGCACGTTTGTCCGAGACTTTCTGATTCACTGAACGACCACCATAACTATCGGTATAAGCATCGACTAATACTAATTCTACATCTGGATCGTATGACAAATATTCCTGTATTCGCGTAAGCTGTTGCTGTGAGAAGCGAGTTAAATCCGTTCCCCCTTCATCATAATTAAGCACGGTAAAAGCAATATCTTCAAAGCTATAAGGCAATAGGTGCGATAAACACGCCTTAAACTCAGCATATTTTCGGCCAAAATTCGCGGCCGACAGCCCTACAGCAATTTTATTGGACTCATCATACCAATCGGCATAGTAAAATGTCGGCTCCATACCACGGCTTAGCTCGTTTAACATGGACCACGCGGCGCGTTTAGGCACTTCACCATTAAAATACTTTTGGTAACGTAACGAAGTGATTTCTTTTGACACCACACCTGGTCGCCATTTGGGAGCTCGGCTCATCAACTTGGCTTGGGTCACTTGATCAGGTTTTACCCACATATCCAAAGTGAAATTGAGATTTAATTGCTTACCCGCTTCACTGGTAAAAATCGCTTTACCGTAGGAAGGAATATCATGCTCAAGACGGCACACGATCGGACTGTTTTGACTGACTCGCCATTGGGATTCACCCAAAGAGGCCACATAGTGGCGCAACTCTGCCATTGCAGTTGCTGGAACGCATAAAATTGATACTAATATCAGTTTTCGCCACATAGCCCTTACTCGTGTTTATTCGGTTACGAGGTTTTATCGGCAAACTTTTTAGTTCCTTTAGCTCATAAAACCAGCAATCAAACATGACACATCCTAGTTCATTAAGCATAATAGCGCCCTGTGATTTTTCTTGGGTACTTTAATGAGCGATATTTGCGACGCAAACAAATTGAAACACCGATTTCGTGGCTACTTTCCGGTAGTGATAGATGTCGAAACCGCGGGCTTCAACTCTCAAACCGATGCGTTGCTGGAAATAGCCGTCACGCTACTGAAAATGGATGATGAAGGTGTGCTCGGGATTGATAAAACCCTGCATTTCAACATTGAGCCCTTTGAGGGTGCAAATTTAGAACCCGAGGCGCTGGCTTTTAATGGTATCGATCCCACCAATCCATTACGCGGTGCGGTCAGCGAAAAAGAAGCCTTTTTAGAAATATTTAAAGCCGTTAAAAAAGCCCAAAAGGCATCTGATTGTCACCGTAGTATTATTGTGGCGCACAATGCGGCCTTCGATCATGGCTTTGTGAGTAAGGCTATTGAACGTTGTGACTTAAAACGCTCTCCATTCCATCCGTTTGCCACTTTTGATACCGCGACGTTGGCAGGATTAGCGATTGGCCATACGGTATTAGCAAAAGCCTGTATTATGGCAGGCATCCCTTTTGACAATAAAGAAGCCCATTCTGCACTCTACGATACCGAGCGCACTGCTGAGCTCTTTTGTTATATCGTCAACCGCTGGAAATCTTTAGGTGGCTGGCCACTCTTAGCCACCAACGAACCTGATGATTCGGATAGCGAAGCATAGCTTTACCAACAATTGTCTAAAACAAGAAAGCTGCCAAAAGGCAGCTTTCTTTTTACCTAACTAAAGGTTTACAAATTACAGAGAGCTTGCGTTTTCAGCTAAGTAAGCCGCAACACCTTCAGTGCTTGCGTTCATACCTTTGTCGCCTTTTTCCCAACCTGCTGGGCAAACATCACCGTGCTCTTCGTGGAATTGCAGTGCGTCGATCATACGCAGCATTTCGTCAACGTTACGGCCTAATGGCAGATCGTTAACCACTTGGTGACGTACCATACCTTCTTTGTCGATCAGGAATGAACCACGGAAAGCCACGCCAGCTTCTGGGTGCTCAACATCGTATGCTTTACAGATGTCATGTTTAACGTCAGCAACTAAAGTGTATTTCACTTGGCCAATACCACCTTTTTCTACTGGGGTGTTACGCCATGCGTTGTGAGTGAATTGAGAATCGATAGACACACCGATCACTTCAACACCACGCTTAGTGAACTCTTCCATGCGGTGATCAAAAGCGATCAACTCTGATGGACAAACGAAAGTGAAGTCAAGTGGATAGAAAAATACCACTGCAGGCTTGCCTTTGATGGCTGCAGTTAAGTTAAAGCTATCTACGATTTCGCCAGAACCTAATACAGCTGCTGCAGTAAAATCAGGAGCCGGACGGCCTACTAATACGCTCATTTTATATCTCCATCTATGAGTTGAACTAACTATAAAAGTAAAACATCCCTTAAACACGCTTGCACATTTGTGCGAGTGTATTTGAGAGCGCTTACCAATCAAATCTTTAGGCATTATAAGTCGTGCGTTTTGCCTTACAACCTATTTAAGACCAATATCACATTTTTCAAGGGCATTTTGACGCTACTGCTTAAGGATAGAGCAATCTGTGCCATTGATAAGCGCTTTAGCCCACATTCATCTAACACTAAAAGCCCTCTCGATTCACATTTTCAGATATTTTTCAGATTAAGGCTCGGTAAACTGGACAGACACGGCCTTAGCAGTCGAAAATAACCCTTTTGGTTTACAGAATTAAGAATTTGTCTATGAATGCAGTCGTCATTGCTGTGTGTTTAATGTTAGCCCTTAGTTTGGCGAGGGTGAATGTAGTGGTCGCGCTCACCATCAGCGCCCTCGTTGCTGGTTTAGTCGGGGGAATGGATCTGCATCAAACGATTGATGCCTTCAATACAGGATTAGGTGGCGGCGCACAAATCGCCCTGAGTTATGCCTTATTGGGTGCATTTGCCGTAGCATTATCCCATTCAGGCTTGACGACGCTGATCTCCAACTCGATCATTAAAAGCCTTGGCCAAGAACCTAATCCGACCAACACTAATTGGGTGCGCTGGTTACTGCTGTTATCCCTGCTCGTGATGTCGATGGCCTCGCAAAATATCCTGCCGATCCATATCGCCTTTATTCCGATACTCGTGCCGCCGCTGCTGCATGTGATGACCAAGCTGCATATCGACCGCCGTTTGGTCGCCTGCGTGCTGACCTTTGGCCTTGTCACTACCTATATGATTTTACCCGTGGGCTTTGGTGGTATTTTCTTAAATGATATTTTGCTGTCAAACCTCACCAGCAACGGCTTAGTCGCTGTGCGTGACCAAATCCCCCCTGCCATGTTGATCCCCGCAGCGGGCATGGTGGTCGGTTTATTGATCGCCGTATTTGTTAGCTATCGCAAGCCAAGGGTATACGATGAAACTAAAGTGCTCAGTGCCGAGCCCGAAGAGACGCTCAATAAGCGCAATATCGCTATCGCAGCGGTAGCAATTCTTGCAACTTTATTTGTACAGCTTGAGACTGATTCGATGATCTTCGGCGCTTTAGTCGGCTTTATGATCTTTAGTTTCTCTGGCGCCCTAAAACACGTTGCTGACCAAGATATCTTTACTCAGGGCGTGCGCATGATGGCCAATATCGGTTTTATCATGATCTCCGCCGCAGGTTTTGCCGCAGTAGTGAAAGAAACTGGTGAAGTTGGCACCCTGGTTTCATCATTGAGTAGTCTGATTGGCGACAATAAAGCCCTCGCCGCCTTTTTGATGTTAGTCGTTGGACTATTAATTACTATGGGTATTGGCTCATCTTTCTCGACCATTCCGATTATCGCGACCATTTATGTGCCCTTTGCGCTAAGCTTTGGCTTTTCAGTACCCGCAACTATCGCGTTAGTCGGGACTGCTGCTGCGTTGGGCGATGCAGGCTCGCCAGCGTCGGACTCAACATTGGGTCCCACATCGGGTTTAAATGCCGATGGTCAGCACGACCATATCCGCGACAGCGTGATCCCCACCTTTATTCATTACAATATTCCACTGTTAGTATTTGGTTGGATTGCCGCCATGGTGCTCTAAGCGTAGGAAAGACATATAAACATAAGCAAAAGCGTGGTAATGCCACGCTTTTTTTATGCTAGGGATTTAAGCATTGAGTATTAGAACGTTACCGCAAAACATCATTTTCATCATCGGATCTTTTTTGTGTCTTATCCGCGTATAACGCCTTATCTGCCGCCAGAAATACCGCCTCAAAGGATAGGCAATCCATTGAATCTGCGACACCACAAGAAACAGTTAGCATATTTAAAAAATGTCGCTGCCGAATGTTATCTTTAAGTCTATCCGCAAGTTGTTGTGCTTTATCAATAGGACAGTTGGCTAAAATCACTACAAACTCATCACCGCCAGTACGGATAATAATGTCGTTTTCCCGAAAAACGGCTCGCATCGCTTCGACAATTTGCATTATTGCCAAATCACCTAATTGATGACCATGGGTGTCGTTAATCGTTTTTATTTTATCGCCATCAATACAAATCACAGCATATTGAGACGCAGTTGCAGCCTTAAAAATAAGTGTTTCATAGATTTTTTTATTGTAGGTCTTCGTAAATGGATCCAACAGCATAGCTTCAGAAAATTGCTGACGCTCAGTACGTAACTGCTTGAGACGCATAAATTTAAGTTGGAAAATAATTGTTAAGCCCGACAGCAATAACCAAAGAGGCAAATATTGCATAAAAAACCTTAACGTACTGATTTTGTATGTTAAAACACTCTGATTATCTAAGTGATTACTCATAGCATAAAACAGAAAGTTGGGCGTGATCCGTGTCCAAAAACTATCTCCGCTAATGACAATCTCAGTGCCATAAGCCGAGTTCTGAGTTTCAAACACTTTTCTTTGCATAAAATCCGTTGCCATAAATGATGTATCAGCAATCACATCCCCCCAAAGATGCTCAGGCGCATGTGAGGATGAAATGGGCGCCGCCATAGAAAGAATAATGTTTTCCGTTACTTCATCACGATAAGGAACGGATAGCACAATATCATCAACTAAGGAGTCAGCAGAGGCATCCTTACTGCAATAATGCAGCCGTTGGCAAAACTCATTGGTGAAAGAATTTTCGTGTATTAGGCGACTTTTCACCTCTTCAGGAATCGTGGAGGCAAAATATAGCGCATTACTTTTGTATAGACCGATATATATAAACGCACTTCTGACAGGATTCTTATTATTTGAATATAAATAGTCAAAATAGCGCAGGATCAGCTCTTCTTCTGGTGATAAGGCACCGCCTGAAGGCAATAATAAGCGGGAGGAATCAAGCTTAAATGGTGTAAGTAGCGCACTATCAAAATCAATAATATCGTGTAAAGATAAGCTCTTACCAAGCAACTCTAAATAACTTGGCACCACGTGTTTCGCCCGTACAAATTTGACAAATGCCCTGTGTTCTTTCTCTATTCGCAAGGGTAAAAGGACCAGCAGTAACACAACAAATATCAAGGTAGCCAATGAACAAGATTGGCGAACAAGTGACCAACTTAGTTTTGAAACCATCATAATCCCCGATGATGACCTGAGTTAAATCGATTTATTGCAAACCTACTGCGCCGCGCAAACGCATTCTGTCAAAAATTAATCTTATCGTTAACTGTAGAACGAGTCGGCAAAAATGGAATCATAAAAAACAAAAAGGGAGCCTAAGCCCCCTTGTCAAATCGAGATAGCATTTAAGCCATCAGAACATTATTTAGTCCCAAAAATCTTATCGCCCGCATCACCTAAACCAGGCAGGATATAGCCCTTCTCGTTTAAGCATCTGTCGATTGCGGCAGTATACAGCTCAACATCCGGGTGAGCCGCTTCAAGGGCTTTGAGCCCTTCGGGCGCGGCAACTAACACTAAGGCTTTAATTGAGGTACAACCGCGTTTTTTCAGCAGGTCGATAGTCGCAATCATCGAGCCACCAGTTGCCAGCATGGGGTCAACAATCAGCGCGATACGCTCGTTCATGTCGCTGGCCAGCTTTTCAAAATATGGCACAGGTTCTAGGGTTTCTTCGTCGCGGTAGATACCCACAACCGAAATACGCGCACTTGGAATATGCTCAAGTACACCGTCCATCATGCCTAAACCCGCACGCAGGATAGGCACAACAGTCACTTTCTTGCCTTTGATCTGATCCACATCTACCGGACCATTCCAGCCTTCAATCGTAACAGTTTCGGTTTCGAAATCTGCGGTAGCTTCATAGGTTAACAAGCTGCCGACTTCAGCGGCTAGCTCACGGAAACGTTTAGTGCTAATGTCACCTTCACGCATTAAGCCGATTTTGTGACGCACTAACGGGTGTTTAACCTCGACAACTTTCATTTTTCTCTCCTACTATTGTTCGCGAATTATCTTAGGCAAATTTTTCAGATTTTAGATGATTTGTTTATTGGGTAAAACATAAAGTTTTTCCATTCGGACTAATCGTGAGCAATATCGCAAGAATTATTGCTTATCGCTTAAGATACGCCCACTAACACACTATTTTATGACCAATCACTAGATTGAAAATGTGAAATATCCCCCTGTGAAGCTAAAAAAACTTCAGAGATACTGATAAATCCAAATCATGACTTTCGACCCCTAGCACAAGCTGATAGAATACCGCCGCATAAAAATCCAATAACGATGTACCCGAGAGGATCCTCCGTGAGCACTCCTACCCCACTGAGCTATAAAGACGCTGGCGTTGATATTGATGCTGGTAATGCACTGGTAAATAACATTAAAGCGGCTGTTAAACGTACCCGTCGTCCAGAGGTAATGGGCAACTTAGGTGGTTTTGGCGCATTGTGTGAATTACCCACTAAATACAAGCAACCTGTTTTAGTGTCAGGCACCGATGGTGTTGGTACTAAATTGCGTTTAGCTATCGATTACAAAAAACACGACACAGTCGGTATCGACTTAGTGGCCATGTGTGTGAACGATTTGATCGTTCAAGGCGCTGAGCCATTGTTTTTCCTCGATTACTATGCAACAGGCAAGCTCGATGTTGAAACAGCAACTTCTGTTGTTAACGGCATCGGCGAAGGTTGTTTCCAATCTGGTTGTGCGTTAATCGGCGGCGAAACCGCTGAAATGCCAGGCATGTATGAAGGTGAAGATTACGACCTCGCAGGTTTCTGTGTGGGCGTGGTTGAAAAGGCCGACATCATTGACGGGAGTAAAGTGGCCGCGGGTGATGCACTGATCGCCTTAGCTTCAAGTGGTCCTCATTCAAATGGCTATTCATTAGTTCGTAAAGTATTAGAAGTCAGCCAAGCGGACCCTCAACAGGATCTCAATGGCAAGCCATTGATCCAACATCTGTTAGAACCAACCAAAATTTACGTTAAATCATTGCTCAAGCTGATCGAAGCATCAGACGTGCACGCAATGGCGCACATCACTGGCGGTGGTTTCTGGGAGAACATTCCTCGCGTACTGCCTGAAAACTGCAAAGCCGTTATTCAAGGTGATTCATGGCAATGGCCAGCTGTTTTCAATTGGTTAATGGAAAACGGTAACATTGCAGAATATGAAATGTACCGTACCTTTAACTGTGGTGTCGGCATGATCGTTGCGCTGCCAGCCGATAAAGTGGATGCCGCACTTGCGCTGCTGGCAGCGGAAGGCGAACAAGCATGGCTTATCGGTGCTATCGCTGCTCGCGAAGGCAATGAAGAGCAAGTGGAGATCCTGTAATGCCCCAAAGCTGTCGTGTAGTTGTATTAATTTCCGGAAATGGCAGTAATCTTCAAGCCGTTATCGACGGTTGTGACGATAATTTGCAAGCCGAAGTTGTCGGAGTGATCAGTAATAAACCCGATGCCTACGGCCTAGTTCGTGCCCATCATAGTGAAATTGATACCAGCTGCGTGATTGCTCGCACAGGTGAATCTCGCTCTGATTACGATGCACGGTTAATGGCTGCAGTTGAACAATACCAACCGGATTTAATCGTGTTGGCTGGATTTATGCGCATTCTAACCGATGAATTCGTGAATCATTATTTAGGTCGCATGATCAATATCCACCCTTCATTGCTGCCCAAATTTACCGGATTACACACCCACCAACGTGCCATTGATGCCAAAGAAACAGAACATGGCGCAAGTGTGCATTTTGTTACCCCAGCGCTAGATGCTGGTCCGGTGATTTTACAGGCGAAAGTCCCAGTTTATGAAGACGATACCGCAGAGATGCTCGCTGCGCGTGTCCACGAGCAAGAGCATGCTATTTACCCCCTAGTGGTGAAATGGTTTAGCCATCAACGCCTAAAAATGCAAGACGGCCAAGCCTATCTTGATGGCACGCTCATCGGCCCTAATGGCTACGCACCCGATTAATCTCTGAATATTGGAAGAAGAGACCTTAAAGGTCTCTTTTTTTTGGGCTATGACATACAAAACCATTGTTTTATGGACTAATGTGGCATTAGATAAGCTAACGAAAAGTGATTTTGTTCGGCATAAAAGAGATTATTAGATGAAAAATATTATCTGCGATATCGATGGTGTACTCCTGCACGACAATAAGCTGATCCCCGGCAGTGATAAATTTATCCAGCGCATTCTCCAGCAAGGCAATCCCCTTGTCATTCTCACTAACTATCCGGTACAAACAGGCAAAGATCTGCAAAACCGCCTTAGCGCAGCGGGGATAGACATCCCGGAGGAATGTTTTTATACCTCGGCCATGGCTACCGCCGACTTTTTAAAGCACCAAGAGGGCAGTAAAGCCTTTGTTATCGGTGAAGGCGCCCTCACCCATGAGCTCTACAAGGCTGGTTTTACCATTACCGACATTAATCCCGATTTTGTGATTGTTGGCGAAACCCGTTCCTACAATTGGGATATGATCCATAAGGCCGCCGGATTTGTCGCCCGTGGCGCCCGTTTTATCGCCACCAACCCCGACACTCACGGCCCCGCTTACAGCCCCGCCTGCGGCGCCCTGTGTTCACCGATTGAGCGTATTACCGGCAAAAAGCCTTTCTACGTCGGTAAACCGAGTTCATGGATTATCCGCTCGGCGCTCAATCATATTGACGGTCACTCCGAAAATACCGTGATCATCGGCGACAATATGCGTACCGATATCTTGGCGGGCTTCCAAGCCGGACTTGAAACCATTCTGGTTACCAGCGGCGTAAGTAAACTTGAAGATATCGATAAAGAACCTTTCCGCCCAAATCATGTTTTCGCCTGTGCCGGCGATATCGATGTCGTTTAAGCATCAAACTGCCAGCTTCTCAGCACCTTAGCGTGCTGAGAAACACCACTGACCTTAACATTAAGTAACATATTTGCCGTTGGACTTCCCTTGTACCCCATTGTCGCTTGCTTCATGATAAGGCACGACATACCCCTTCAATATTCGCGTTAAACACGCCCTAAAAATAACAGTAGGATCAACCTATGCGACGTTTGTATCCGTTTTGCGCACTAGCCTTGCTCAGTGCCTGTAGCCCCAACTCGGCCCAGCCCGATGCCAACAGCAGTGCCGCACTGAAACCCGTGCAAATGAATGAAGCACGTTTTAGAGACGATATTAAAAACCTGTCTTCCGATGAGTTTGAAGGCCGTGCCCCAACCACTCAGGGTGAAAAACTCACCTTGGATTATTTATCCAAGGCCTTTGCAGAGATGGGACTTAAAGGTGCTTACCAAGGTAGCTTTTTACAACCTGTGCCTATGGTGAGCTATACCGCAGATGAAGCACAGCAAGTCACGCTAGCTGGATTACCCTTTAAATACCGTCAAGATCTGGTGCTCAGTAGTCGCCATGATAACGGTGGTATTAACATTGAAAACGCGCCATTGGTATTTGTTGGCTACGGTGTTAATGCACCTGAATATGGCTGGAACGATTACCAAGATGTGGATATGAAAGGTAAAATCGCAGTCATCTTAGTGAACGATCCCGGTTTTGCCCGCCCAGACTCAGGCAAATTTAATGGCAAAGCGATGACCTACTACGGCCGCTGGAGTTATAAATTTGAAGAAGCTAGCCGCCAAGGCGCACTCGGCGCGCTGCTGATCCACGATACTGAGCCTGCATCTTATCCTTGGTCTGTTGTCGAAAACAGTTGGACGGGGCCACAACAGGATTTAGTGCACAGCAAAGCTGAGCAGGATAGCCGCGTCCAAGTTGAAGGTTGGTTAACCTTAGATACCGCCACAAAACTGTTTGAAAAGGCTGGCCTATCACTTCCAACTCTCATGGCTCGCGCTGCCGATAGCCCAATTAGCTTATCCCTAGAGCAAACGGCCAGCATCGCCTTTAAAAACAAAGCGGAATATGCCAACAGCTATAACGTCGTCGCCACCCTTCCTGGCACCAAGCAAGTAGATGAGCAAATCCTGTTTACTGGCCACTGGGACCATATTGGCAAAGATGACAGTAAAGAAGGCGATAAAATTTACAACGGTGCCATGGACAACGCATCGGGTATTGCGGGCATTTTAGAAATCGCCAGACAACTCGCCGATAACGCTAAACAGGGCCACGGCTTAGCTCGCTCGGTGACCTTTATCGCCACCACGGGCGAAGAGCAAGGGTTGCTTGGCTCACGTTATTATGCCGCTAATCCTATCTACCCCATTGATAAAACCGTGGCAGTGCTAAACCTAGATAGCACCAATATCTATGGAAAAACCAAGGACTTCACTATCGTCGGTAAAGGCAAGTCCGAGCTTGAAAACTACTTAATCGATGCCGCCAAACAGCAAAACCGCATTGCTTTGGGTGAAAAGAATCCTGCATCGGGCGGTTTCTTCCGCTCTGACCACTTCAGCTTCGCTAAACTCGGCGTTCCTGCGGTCTTTGCCGGTGGCGGTAGTGAGCCTATCGATGCGGCAACCGCGGACTATAAGACTCAAATGCAAGCAACCATGAAGGGCTGCTATCACAATGTCTGCGATGAATATCATGAAGACTGGGATTTGAGTGGTGCGATTCAAGATCTGGAAATTTACTATCAAGTGACTCGCAGCTTAGGCAACAGCCAAGATTGGCCAGGCTATTATCAAGGTACTGAGTTTAACAGCCTGCGTCCCGCCAAAACAGAACTTGCCACGACCGCAAAGTAAGCGGCTTAAGCAAAGGGATTAATCGCTAAAAAATCTAATAAGGCACCTTGAAGGGTGCCTTATTATGTTATGAGTATTTTATGAGCCGCCCCACTTTACGCTCACTGTTGACCTTGACTGTAGCAACACGGGCAATAACTGCCGATATGCTGCTTATAAAATCAGCGATTATGACGCTTGGATCACTATCTTGCTCACATTTATCATGATTTTCTCAAAAACGGATTTTCTTGAGTGAACATTATGTATTTGCCAATATCCCGCCTAGCAATCAACACCAAAAAACACTTTGTGTATAAAAAAGCGAAACTAATTAAACAAAATTCAATTAAAACCATTTTCAATATAGATTAAACTCACCTAAAACACCTAAAAACGAACAAATCATCAAAAATAATATTTGGCAAAATCCCGAATCGCTGGCACATTGATACTCAATTGAGACATCCTCAAATGAAATACAGCGGTTTAGGAGTTGCATTATGTGTTCGATTTTTTCAATTTTAGATATTCAATCCGATGCGAAAGAGCTACGCCAAGTGGCACTAGAAATGTCCAAACTGATGCGCCATCGCGGCCCCGATTGGTCAGGCATTTACGCCAGCGATAAAGCGATTTTGGCCCACGAACGCTTGGCCATTGTCGATATTGAACATGGCGCGCAGCCACTGCTAACCGAAGATGGCAGCCTTATCCTCGCGGTCAACGGTGAAATCTATAACCACAAAGAACTCAAAGCCCAACTCGGCGATAAATACAGCTATCAAACCAACTCAGATTGCGAAGTCATTCTGGCGTTGTATCAGGAATATGGCACTGAATTTCTTGATAAATTAAACGGTATTTTCGCCTTCGTACTCTACGACAAAGCCAAAGACGCCTACCTAATTGGCCGCGATCATATGGGTATCATTCCGCTCTACACGGGTCGAGATGCGGCAGGTAACTTCTATGTCGCCTCCGAAATGAAAGCCCTGATGCCAGTGTGTAAAACGGTGGAAGAATTCCAGCCGGGCCAATACTTATTCTCAAGCGATGCTGCGGCTGTGAAATACTACACCCGCGATTGGCAACAGTATGATGCAGTTAAAGATAACGGCGCCAGCCAAGAAGAATTGCGTGAAGCTCTAGAAGCCGCAGTAAAACGTCAATTGATGTCCGATGTACCTTACGGAGTATTACTCTCCGGCGGTTTAGACTCATCGGTAATCTCGGCTATCACCCAGACATTTGCCAAACGCCGTATCGAAGATGACGGTGAAACAAACGCTTGGTGGCCACAGCTACACTCCTTTGCTGTCGGTTTAAAAGGCGCTCCGGATTTAATCGCGGCCAAAAAGGTTGCTGATGCCATTGGAACGATTCACCATGAGATCAACTTTACCTTCCAAGAAGGGCTAGATGCGATTAAAGAAGTCATCTACCACTTAGAAACCTATGATGTCACCACCATTCGTGCTGCCACACCCATGTATCTGATGGCGCGTAAAATCAAGGCGATGGGGATCAAAATGGTGTTATCGGGTGAAGGTGCCGACGAACTCTTTGGCGGTTACTTATACTTCCATAAGGCGCCAAACGCGCAGGCCTTCCATGAGGAACTCGTGCGTAAACTGGATAAACTGCATCTATTCGACTGTCTGCGTGCCAACAAAGCCATGGCGGCGTGGGGATTGGAAGCCCGTGTGCCTTTCCTCGATAAGGAATTTATGGATGTGGCAATGCGCATTAACCCTGAGGCAAAAATGTCTAAGGATGGCCGGATTGAGAAACACATTCTGCGCCAAGCCTTTGAGCATAAATTACCTAAAGAAGTCGCCTGGCGCCAAAAGGAACAATTCAGCGATGGCGTAGGCTACTCTTGGATTGATGGTTTGAAGGCCCATGCCGCAGAACAGGTCGACGATTTGCAACTAGCCAACGCGAAGTTCCGCTTCCCGTATAACACGCCAGAAACCAAAGAGGCTTACTTCTATCGCTGTTTCTTTGAGGAGCATTATCCATTGCCAAGTGCTGCCGAAACGGTTCCTGGTGGCAAGTCGGTCGCCTGCTCTACCCCAGAAGCGCTGGCATGGGATGAAAGTTTACGGGGTATTATCGACCCATCAGGCCGCGCCGTACGCTCAGTGCATGCCGCCAGCTATTAACCACTGATATCCCATCCTAATAATAAAGCCACCCTCGGGTGGCTTTATTACCTTTAACGCTTTGCCCCATTCATTTAGCTTTGCCAAGCAAGCTAAAATACGGCCGAGCAATAATACCTTGAGTGATTCAAGAAGAAGCGAACCAATGATCTAGGCCGATATTGCCAATGGTAAAACTGGCGTCACATCTTTAACCTTGGCAATTTGCCCAGAAGACTTAGCAAGAAACGCCTCCCCCGCCTTTATCCCTTGCTGGTAATCAATCCGTAAATCCGCATCTGTGCTACCTAACAGCTTACTCTGTAATGGTGACTTAGCAAAAATCTGCACAATTTCAACATCATCGGGAGGATTGGCAATAAAGTCTAGCTCGGTCTGATAGGCCTCTTCATGCTGCACTAAGTAATCAATGGTCTTAGGGCAAAAACCTGAGACGCAGATCCACGACTTGAGTTTATGTACCCAAGCGGATTGGGCTTGAAAATCTTCATTCACCGTTCTGACCACCACAATTTTACGGGCGCCGCGTCGATACGCTTCACGCACAGGTAGCGGCGCCGCTAAACCGCCATCGAGATAAAAATCCTGCTCTGGTTCAGCCATAACTTCGGCATGATTAGCAGATTCAATCGCTAACCAAGGTGTTAACTTCACCCCTTGTTTATATAAAAAAGGCAATGCGCTAGAGGCTTTAAGTAGTTCACGCCAGTGATCGTGGTTGGTTGGGCTCAAAAAATACCCTTGGCGATCGCTGACTCGCGTGGTGGTGATAAGAAGTTCTCGCCCACGGAGGGATTGACTCGCCGCGGCTAAATCTAGCTTAAAGCTTCCACGTTGAATCTGGTCAAAATACCAGTCGAGATCGATCACATTGGCGCCAATCAGACCTCGTCCTAATTGATAGAAGCGTTTATGACGCGTTAAGCCACGGATAAGTTTTTTAGCGTATCCCTTTTGCCTAGCTAAGAAACTCGTCAAGTTTTGCGAGCCAGCAGAGGTACCAATCAATAAATCGAAAGGGTCGAACTCCGCATCAAGCCAAGCATCGAGTACGCCTGCGGTAAAAATACCGCGCTGACCACCACCCTCTGCAATTAACGCCACTTTAGGCGCGGTAACAGATTGAGAAGCTGAGGATAAATGGTTAATCGGCGGCATAACTGACCTTATCGCAATGGAGAATAGATAAGCCCAGTCTAAACAAAGAAAGCCATAGTAAAAAACGGATAGAATCTATTGTTGTAATCGATAAATAAATATAAGAAGCGTTTTGCGTGAATTAAAGCACTTTATCAACGATGCAATACTCGCATACATAGTTAAAAGCTATAGGTAAAGTTGCTTGTAGATACAATGCGTTGCATATGCAATCTAAGCCCGCGGATCGTCACGCTGGCTTAGATTGCACTTGGTTTCTTAACGTTAGAACTTATGGGTTAATTCAAGCGTGACATTGCGCGGCTCGCCAGGGAAATGGCCATTGCGCTCACTAAAACCGCTGACAGCATATTCCTTATCGAAGATATTCTTCAGATTTACGCGCACTTGGGTTTGGTCCCACTGGGTCGTCCAGCTCATATCAAACACCGTATGGGGTTTTACCGTTTGACCATTGAGGCTAAATTGCTCGCCCACATAGTCCATCCCAAAAGCAATGGCGGAATCAATCGCTTGAATATCGTAGCGCGTCCATAGCCCTGCTTGATGGCGCGGCGCATTGGCAAAGTGTTTGCCGTCACCAAAGGTGTTGGTTAGGCTGTCGTTGGTCACGCCTTTAATCACTTCGGTATCGTTATAGGCATAGTTAGCCGTTACGGTAAGGTTATCTGTGAGATCGCCCACCAGCGTCCATTCCACCCCTTGGCTACGTACTTCGCCAAAATTAACTAAATTCGGAATACCATCGTCATCCCCAGTATCTAAAGGGTTAGCCTGGGCCACATTTTGTTTTTCAATGCGATAGAGTGCGAGTGTGGTCATAAACTGGCCATCGAGCCACTCGTTTTTCATCCCAAGTTCTATTTGATTACCAGTTTCGGGATCGAGTGCGCCGTCGCTTTTGATGCTCTCTTGATCAGACAATGCTGCCGGATTGAAACTCTCTGAGTAGTTCAAGTAGAAAGACATCGCATCGATTGGACGATAATTCAATCCAGCCCTTGGGGTAATGGCATTATCGCTAAAGGAGAATCCGGTCTTTTTATCGTAATCATCAAACTGGCTGAAGCGTAGACCCGCAATTAAAGACCACTGCTCGTTGAAATGCAGATGCTCTTGCAGATACAGGCCAAAACGGTTGGCACGGGTACCGTCGGTATCCATGTCTTTTAACTGATAAGCACTTGGGTTTGTTTCACCGTAATTCAGCGCAAAGATATTCAGATTACCCACGCCTTCCTTACTGGTCGCCAACTTGTAATGGTATTCGGTTTCGACGTAGTGATAATCACCACCAAACAGGAACTCATGCTCAAAACCTAAGGCATTAAAACGATAAACAAAATCATTGGTTAAACTGATTTCGTCATTGGCACGGGATTGGACACGATATTCACGTTTGATCGTACCATCTGCGCTGTTTGCCTTGCCATCACCATTCACATCGACCCAACCACGGGATTCGTGATATTGCTGATCGGATTCATTATTCAGGTAACGAATTTGAGTTTTTACCGAAAAATCATCACTAAATTGATGATCGAGAATCGCTTGCAGCACCAAGGCATCCATTTTCTGGAAATCGCTTTTCTCGTTGGCATTGTAGGAAGGATCAACAAGGAAATTACCCGCATCATCCACGGGTACACCACGGAGTCGATTGCCACCCAAATCCTGCCTTATCAGATCGAAGGTGGTGGTGAGCTTGGTATCTTCACTTATTTCATAGAGTAAACCACCTGCCACTTCGGCATTTAAGCTATCGGCATTGTTACGAAAGCTATCTTCCTGCTGATAGTAGCCCCCCCAATCGATAGGCTAAATCCTCAGTTAAACCGCCAGTGAAATCCAGCGAGCCGCCCATCATGTCGTAGCTACCCGTGCTTAGGGTGAGATCTTTACGCTCGATAAAGGTTGGTTTCTTCGTCACATAGTTAATCATTCCGCCGGGTTCACCGCCGCCATAGAGTGCCGATGCAGGGCCTTTTAATACTTCAACCCGCTGTACGTTGAACAGTTGTGGCACCGAAAATCCCGAATACGGGTCGCCACGTACACCATCGTAAAACACGTTTGCATCATCGCGAAAGCCACGAAAGGTCACGCCGGAATAGCTAAATTCACTCACACCGGCAATGGAGCGGTATAAGTCAGTGATGTTACGAGCGGCTTGATCGTCAATCAGTTGCTCGGTCAGCACTTGTACAGACTGCGGCAATTCCATCACATTGATTGCCGTTTTAGTGCCGATTTCAGTCTCTTTATCAACATACATTTGCATGGCGCGACCACGCACGACAATTCGCTCTGGCGCCTTAGTCTCGGCTTGTGCTTCGGCCTGAGTGTTGGTTTGTATATCGGCTTGTACCGTTGAAGTACTTTCTTGCTCAGGTTTACTCTCTTGAGCGTTAGGCGCAGCCGCAAAGGCCAAATGCGGCATCAGGGCAAGCGTTAGTATTGAATAGGCAAAACGTGTTTTCACAAAGTCCCCCAACCTTGAGCAAACCTGTGGTTTACCCATATCATCAAAATGTGCCGTCATTATAAAGTTTGATTACTAGATAACAATAATTCTCATTTGAATTTACATCGGTCAGGATTGATAGCAATTGTAAAGAGAGTCTACTCGTTATGTGTGGATATAGCAGCATGGCTCTTAGTGCATAGCACTTACTAAATGGCGCTTAATGAAAGCCATCTCCAATAAAAAAGCCAGCATCACTTTGCTGGCTTTTTACTGTTTTTAGTGGCTATACGCTTTGAATATAAAAACTTAAAAAACAGCCTCATCAAGCGTGGTTAGCATCTCACTCGCCTGCTCCAACTGTTTACGCAGGCTGCGGCTCTGCACGGCCCAATACGCCATATAAAAGTCCGCCGTTTTCAGTTTAGCCTGGTAAAACTCCGCCTCTTGCGTGCCATTTGCGAGCGCAGTTAGCGCAATCTTGGCCATACGCGCCCACATCCATGCCAGAGCCGTAATGCCAAATAACTCCAGATACGCCATCGATGCCGCGCCGATAATGTCGGGATTGCTGGCTGCATGGCTCGCTAAATAACCACTCGCCTTTTGTAAATCGGTGGCGCAATCCATTAGCCCACTCACGTAGGGCTGCATTTGCACATCTTTGCCCTGTGATTGAATAAATTCAGTGACCAGCGTTGACCATTGCTGCATGGCAGCACCGCGATCGCTCAGCAGTTTACGCCCAACTAAATCGAGTGCCTGAATACCATTAGTTCCTTCATAAATCAGTGCAATACGGCTATCACGCACAAATTGCTCCATCCCCCACTCGTGAATATAACCATGACCACCAAACACTTGCTGTGCATCAACGCAGGCATTAAAACCTCGGTTAGTGATAAAACCTTTCACCACTGGCGTAAACAAGGCCGCTAATTGCGAGGCCGCTTTGGCTTTTGCAGGATCACTATGGCGCTCAGCCTCATCAAGCCACAGCGCCTGCTGGCCAACAAGTGCACGGGCACCTTCATTAAAGGCTTTTTGCGATAACAACATCCGGCGCACATCACCGTGTACCAAAATCGGGTCGGCAGCTTTTTCAGGCGCTTTAGCGCCACTAATGGCGCGGCTCTGCAATCTGTCCTTGGCATAGGCTAAGGCATTTTGATAGGCGATTTCGGACACGCCTAATCCCTGCATTCCAACCCCCAAACGCGCTTGGTTCATCATGGTAAACATGGCGCGCAGCCCTTGGTGGGGTTCTCCCACTAACTCACCGAGTGCATCCTCAAATACCATCACACAGGTTGAGTTGCCGTGGATGCCCATTTTGTGCTCAAGCCCACTGGCATAGAGGCTGTTCGCCTCACCTAAACTGCCATCACTGTTCACTAACACTTTGGGCACGGCAAACAGCGAAATGCCCTTAACCCCTTCGGGCGCATCGGGCAAGCGTGCTAACACTAAGTGCACTATGTTATCGGTAAATTGATGGTCGCCCGAGGAGATAAAAATCTTCTCACCTGTTATCGCAAAGTAGCCGTCCGCCGCAGGCACGGCCTTAGTACGCAATAGTGCTAAGTCGGTTCCGGCATGGGATTCGGTTAGGTTCATGGTGCCAGTCCATTCACCACTCACTAATTTCGCTAGATACTTCTGTTTAAGTGCCTCACTGCCGTGGGCATGAATAGCCGCATAGGCGCCGTGGGTAAGGCCGGGATACATGGCAAAGGCCATATTAGTCGAGGTTTGCATCTCGGTGGCGAAAATCCCGACTACTTCGGGCAGTCCTTGGCCACCGTATGCAGGATCGCAGGTCAGTGTCGGCCAACCATTGTCGACAAACTGCTGATAGGCGTCGGCAAAACCTTCGGGGGTAACCACTTTGCCATCCACGAGTTTGCAGCCCTGCACATCCCCTACGCTATTTAACGGCAACATCACCTCAGTACTGAAATCCGCCATACCTTGAAGGATGGCATCGACCAAATCGGGGTCAATTTCATCGAAGCCTTTTAGGGCATCTTGCTGATAAATATGCAACATTTCATCGAGGATAAATTGATAGTCACGCAGTGGTGCTTGATAGACTGGCATAATCGCTTCCCTTTCTTGTTTTATGGCAATGGACTAAGTGCTCTGACCACTTTAGCTAAATCTGTTGAAAAAGGAAGCATCTGAGCCTCTGTGCAGTGACTTTTGTTTGCACAATCGAACAGCAAAACCGTAAATTGATCGCAACAAAGGCTTATGCTCAAGTGCAAAAGTTTGTAAGCTAAGTGTCTGTATTGCTGATACGTCATCAGGTTGAGGATATTGTTACTATGGGTTCTGTTACCACCAAAAAACACGCAAACGGGCTCGATTATGTCGAAGTAAACACTGCGTTATGCCAAGCAAGGATTTTTTTACAGGGCGCGCAAATCGACCATTTTCAACCCGTAGGTAAGCCGCCCTTGTTATGGGTGTCTTCGGCGGATGACTATCAACCCGGTAATGGGATCCGTGGCGGTGTACCCGTCTGCTGGCCTTGGTTTGGCATGAGCAATCAAGCTAATTTTCCACAACATGGTTTTGCGCGCACCCGTATTTGGACACTCGAGTCTGTTGAGATGCGAAATCAACTGGTGGATTTGCGTTTCAGTTTAACGATCAGCGAAGAAGACAAGGTCTTTTGGCCGCACCATACCCAAGTCAGCGTACTCTTTACCTTAGGTGAAACCTTAAGTATCAGCTTAGTTAACACTAACCTTGGCGATGTGCCCGTAACGCTTACCCAAGCACTACACAGCTATTTTCCGATTGAAGATATTCATCAGCTTAAGGCCACTGGTTTTAGTGGCGCTCAATATATTGAGTTTGCCGAAGGGCCTTATCCGCAAACGACAGATGATGTGCTATTTGACCGCGAAACCGACCGCGTTTATACCAAGCTAGGCCCAGTTCAACACTTACATACGCCCCAAGGTGTGATTGAAGTGAGCCGCGAAAATAGCCACTCGGCCGTGCTGTGGAACCCTTGGATTGAAAAATCGACTCGCCTTGCCCGCTTTAATGACGATGATTATCTGACCATGGTGTGTCTTGAAGCCGCCAATGTGCTTGAAGATAAATTAACGCTGGCTCCCGGCGAGAGTCACAGTTTAGTCACCCATATTCGCTGGGTAGACTAATCGGTCTTTATCCCCAATCAATGCAAAAGCCCAGTGCATGACTGGGCTTTTTTATGCCATCAAATTCACGATGGTCATCTGTTTGGCAATCACCGCCTACTTAGTGTTTTTCTCAAAACGCGCTAACAAGCTTGAGGTATCCCAGCGATTACCGCCCATGGCTTGAACTTCTGAGTAAAACTGATCCACAAGTGCGGTTAAGGGTAAGTGCGAGCCATTGCGGCGAGCTTCTTCTAGGGCAATGCCTAAATCCTTACGCATCCAATCGACGGCAAAACCAAAATCATAGCTTTGGCCCCACATGGTCTTGTAGCGATTTTCCATCTGCCAGCTTTGCGCCGCACCTTTACTGATCACTTCCACCACTTTTTCACCGTCAAGACCGGCCTTACGGGCAAATTGCAGCGCTTCGGCAAGGCCTTGAACCACACCTGCGATACAAATTTGGTTGACCATCTTAGTGAGTTGGCCGGCACCAACCTCACCTAAGCGCTCAGCGCAACGCGCAAACGCTTCGATAACGGGCTTAACACGCTCGAACACAGCTTGATCGCCCCCGACCATCACAGTCAGTACGCCATTTTCGGCACCAGCTTGGCCACCAGATACAGGCGCATCGAGAAAATCGACGCCTTTTTCGGCCAGCACTTTATGTAATTCACGGGCCACATCGGCTGAAGCCGTCGTATGGTCCACCAATACAGTGCCTTGAGCCATACCATGGATCAGGCCATCATTGCCTAATACCACTTCACGCAAGTCGTTATCGTTGCCTACGCAGGTAAAAACAATATCTTGGCCGATTGCCGCCTCTTTAGGCGTTGGGCAGCAGCGACCACCGTAGTTCTCGACCCAGGTTTGTGCCTTGGCAAAAGTGCGGTTATACACAGTAACCTCATGGCCCTTGTTGAGTAAGTGTCTTGCCATGGGGTAACCCATTACGCCTAAACCAATAAATGCGACTTTTGCCATGAGGAACTCCTTTAATTGATAAACAAGGTGAAACGTTTTACACCACACATTTGCACTGCGTTCATTTAACCTCACTGAATTAACACAATAGATTAACGACACACAGGATGCGCGCTTATGTTACTCCGAGAAAGACCCGACCCAAACTAAAAAAATGCGAGCAAGTGTTTCAACTTAAAAGGTCAATCTGTAGCTAAAACGGTGGCGGCAGTGTAGCACTCGATTAGGCGAGCGTCAGAGTAAAAATGCACTTGGCAACAAACGCAGTGTTCGACAGAAACAACAAAGGCGCACAGAGGCGCCTTTGTTTTTATAACTAACCCAAATCACTTTTGTACGTGTGCTTCCATTTCGGCGCCAATTTTCTTGCGCATTTCCATTAAGCGCAGTGCGGAATCACGCAGATGAATATCATACTCAGTCTGCGGCACCCATTCAGGCACGGGTGTAGGTTGACCATTTTCATCCACGGCAACCATGATGACAATACAGTGAGTGGTGAGATGACGCTCAGAGACCTTAGGATCCCCTGCCCGCACATCAATACCGATGTGCATAGAGGTCTTACCGGTATAAATCACCTTAGCGCTGACTTCGACGATATTTCCCACGAGGATAGGCTGAACAAATCGAATTCCACCCGCATAGGCGGTAATACAATATTTACCACTCCAGCCCGCAGCACAGGCATAAGCCGCAAGGTCAATCCATTTCATCACAGCGCCACCGTGAACCTTACCACCAAAATTCACATCTGCGGGTTCTGACAAAAATCTCAGGGTAATTTGTCTATCGATACCAGCCATATAACCTCAACTTATTCAGCCTCTGTGGCTCAATGATTTTGCAATAAGTTGAGTTTACGATAGAAATGCGCAATAGCGTAAAGATAATTACGATTGTCCCAGTGAAGAGAACCGATTTAGCCAAAGTAACTTATTAGCCCACAGGAGAGTAATAATCCCGGCAACGCCAGGCGATACAACCACAGCTGTAATTGACTGCTAACAAAGCGAGTGCCCTTGCCATAAGTGTAAACACCCAACCCAGCCAAAAACAACCCAATCACTTCAAATCCCGATGACATATGGTTACTGCCACCGACACTGATGGCGGTCACCAATAAGGCGAACCACACCAACACATATGCCGCAATCGCAAAGGTGAAGGTCTTCATGCCGATATCCATATTAGGATGCCAAGCTTTGGATTCACCACGAATTAATTCGGTCAAATTTGCGGTTACGGCACCAACGATAGGCACAAGCGGGATCACCAGAGGGTTTAACATGACAGATTTCCTTTTAAATAGAATATGCCTGTCATTATCGGCGGCAAAGGGCATTAAACAAGCTTGATGAACAAAGGTTAACTATTTGGATATCAGCAGGTTAGAAAGTGATATTAGGCACAATTCGAGCATAAAAAAATGCGCCAGTAGGCGCATTTTTTATCGAGCTAACCGCTGTTTAGACTTTCTTAAACAGCAATGAACCGTTAGTGCCACCAAATCCGAAGGAGTTACACAGAGCATACTCTAACTTTACATCACGGGCAGTGTGCGCCACGAAGTCTAAATCACAGCCTTCATCTGGATTATCGAGGTTGATGGTCGGTGGTACGGCTTGATCGCGCAGCGCAAGCAGAGTGAAAATCGCTTCAACCGCACCCGCAGCGCCCAGCAAGTGACCCGTCATAGACTTAGTCGAGCTTACAAGCAGGTTGTAGGCATGATCGCCAAACACAGATTTCACCGCTGCCGCTTCAGCTTTATCACCCGCAGGCGTTGAAGTGCCGTGCGCATTGATATAACCAATTTTTTCAAATGGCAGCTTAGCATCATTCACTGCATTGACCATAGCGGCCGCAGCGCCCGCTCCATCACTTGGAGGCGATGTCATATGGAACGCATCACCACTCATACCAAAGCCGACGAGTTCACCATAAATGGTCGCACCGCGCGCCTTCGCGTGCTCGTATTCTTCCATCACCATCACACCCGCACCATCACCGATGACAAAACCATCACGGTCTTTATCCCATGGGCGACTGGCCGCCGTTGGGTCATCGTTACGGGTTGACAGCGCTTTGGCCGCACCAAAACCACCAACACCGAGTGGACAAGTCACATCTTCGGCGCCACCGGCAACCATTACGTCAGCATCGCCATAGGCAATAGTGCGCGCCGCAAAACCGATATTATGCACACCGGTAGTACAGGCGGTAGTGACGGCAAAGTTAGGGCCCGTCATACCGTACATAATCGATAAATGGCCGGCAATCATATTGATAATGGTGCTTGGCACGAAGAAAGGCGAAATTTTACGAGGGCCACCACTTAATAGCGCGCTGTGGTTTTGTTCAATCAACCACATACCGCCCATGCCAGCACCGATTGCGGTACCCACACGGCCAGGGTTTTCTTTGCTCATATCCAGACCTGAGTCTTGGATAGCTTGGATGCCCGCAGCCATACCATACTGAATAAAGAGGTCCATTTTGCGGGCGTCTTTTTTAGTTAAGTACTGCTCAACATCGAAATCTTTTACAGAACCACTGAAACGAGTGGTAAATTCGCTGGCATCAAATTTGGTTATGGGCGCAATCCCACTCTTACCCGAAAGCAGGGCTTTCCAAGTAGTGTCGACAGTATTGCCCACGGGCGTTACTAACCCTAAACCGGTTACCACTACACGACGTTTAGACACGGCAGTCACCTTTTGAATGCTAAATAGATTAAGTTATGACAGACAAATGCAGTTCTATCATTAAAATGTCTTCGCCAATCTGCGGCGAGCATCTCATGGATAAATTCAACACAGCTTCCAGAGACGATTGAATGGCACTATTGCAGAATTAGGCGGGGATAAAACAAAAACAGGCGGCATATTTGCCGCCTGTTCTCTAGAATTCAGAATTACTGATTCTTAGAAACGTAATCGATCGCTGCTTGAACAGTAGTGATCTTTTCAGCTTCTTCATCAGGGATCTCGGTATCAAACTCTTCTTCCAGAGCCATAACCAACTCAACAGTGTCCAGAGAATCTGCACCCAGATCGTCAACGAAAGATGCCGCTGGTTTAACGTCTTCTTCTTTAACGCCCAGTTGCTCTACAATGATTTTCTTTACACGTTCTTCGATGTTGCTCATTAGTTTTCTTTCCTATTCAAATTACGCACTTGCGTAAGATTGCGAGTAGTTTATTAGATTTGGCTGACAATGCAAGCTTAGTTTTCGTGGTCTAACCACGAAATTTAGCGACCAATTGATACAGATCACTACTCAGTTGCGACAGTATCCCTGCCATCCGCCCTTAAACCATGTACATTCCGCCATTCACATGCAAAGTCTCGCCTGTGATATAAGCGGCAGAGTCCGACGCCAAGAAGAGTACGGCATTGGCAATTTCTTGCGCTTGCCCTAATCGTTCCATCGGAACCTGAGACATGATAGCTTTTTGCTGATCTTCGGTCAGCTCATCAGTCATATCGGTCTGGATAAATCCAGGAGCGATAGCATTAACTGTAATTTGACGAGATGCAACCTCTCTTGCAAGAGATTTTGTAAATCCGATCAAACCAGCTTTTGCTGCCGAGTAGTTAACTTGACCTGCATTGCCCATAGTGCCTACCACTGAACCGATATTGATGATCCGGCCGAAACGCTTTTTCATCATGGTACGCATCACAGGTTTTGATAGTCTGAACAATGATGTCAGGTTGGTATCGATGATATCGTTCCATTCATCATCTTTCATTCGCATCAGCAAATTATCACGGGTGATACCCGCGTTGTTGACTAGAATATCAACATCACCCGCTTTTTCTTTGATCGAATCGAATAAATCGGTGACGGATTGACTATCGGTAACATTAAGCACTAAACCAAAACCTTTGTCACCCAGATATTCTTGAATTGCTGCGGCGCCCTTCTCACTTGTGGCAGTTCCAACCACAATCGCACCGGCTTCGACTAAGGTTTCGGCAATCGCACGGCCAATACCACGGCTCGCGCCTGTCACTAAGGCAACTTTGCCCGCTAAACTCAGATTGATACTCATACAAACTCCTTATTCAGTTAACGCGGCAAGAGATGCAACGTCATTAACTGCTTGGGCAGAAAGAGATTTATTAATGCGTTTCGCAAGACCTGTCAATACTTTACCAGGACCACACTCAACTAACTGGGTAATACCTTTTTCGGCCATTAATTCAACGGTTTCGCTCCAGCGTACAGGGCAATACAGTTGACGCACCAGTGCATCTTTAATGTCGGCAACCACAGTGGGTGATGCCACATCTACGTTATTAATAACGGTAATGGTCGGCGCATTAAACTGCACATCGTTTAACGCAAGAGCTAATTTATCAGCAGCAGGTTTCATTAATGCGCAGTGTGATGGCACGCTAACAGGCAAGGCTACCGCCATTTTGGCGCCCGCCGCTTTACAGGCCGCAGCGGCGCGTTCAACCGCATCTTTTTGACCGGCGATAACCACTTGGCCAGGGCTGTTGAAGTTAACTGGGCTTACCACTTCGCCTTGAGCGGCTTCAATACACGCATTAGCAATACCGTCATTATCTAGACCGATAATCGCGTACATAGCGCCAGTACCAGCGGGTACGGCTTGCTGCATCAATTGACCACGTAGCTCAACCAGTTTAATCGCATCTTTAAAGTCGATGACACCAGCACAAACTAATGCAGAATATTCACCTAGGCTGTGACCCGCTAACATCGCAGGCATAGATTTACCAGAGGCAACATAGGCACGCCAAATCGCCACACTTGCCGCTAATAAAGCAGGCTGAGTTTTATCGGTTTCATTTAAGGTTTCAACGGGGCCGTCTTGCACTAATGCCCACAAATCATACCCTAGCACCTCACTCGCTTCGGCAAAGGTTTGTCCCACTATTGGCTGTACAGCAGCCAGCTCGGCTAACATGCCTAGGGCCTGTGAACCTTGGCCTGGGAATACAAAAGCTACATTTTCCATATCAAATTACCTATGGCGAACTTAATTTATTGAACACTAAACCGTTATCTTGGACAGCTAACCAAGATAACGATGAGCAGGAATTTATTCGTATACAGATACGATTAAAAACGGACGAGCGCACTGCCCCACGCAAAACCAGCGCCAAAGGCTTCGAGCAGCAAGAGCTGACCACGTTGGATCCGACCATCACGCACAGCTTCATCCAGAGCAATAGGTACCGAAGCCGCCGAGGTATTACCATGCTTAGCAAGGGTTAACACCACTTTATCTAAGCTCATGTCTAGCTTTTTCGCCGTGGCATTAATAATGCGGAAGTTAGCCTGATGGGGAACCAACCAGTCGATTTCCGACTTATCGATATTATTCAGGCGCAAGGTTTCAGTCACGACATGGGATAACTGGGTCACCGCCACTTTAAAGACGTCATTGCCTTTCATCGTCATAAAACCAACCGCTTCAGAGGTTTCCCCCTGACGTGGTGGGAAAGCGCACTTAAGCAAATCGCCTTGACGACCATCGGCATAAATATGGGTTGAAATAATCCCGGGCTCATCGGAAGCACCGATAACCACCGCCCCCGCACCATCCCCAAACAGAATGATGGTGGTACGATCTTCCGGCTCACACAGACGGGATAAAACGTCAGCACCAATCACTAATACTTTTTTCGCGGTACCATTTTTAACGAATTGGTCCGCAACCGATAAGGCATACACAAAACCTGAACAAGCCGCCGCAATATCAAAGGCTGGAATGGTATGCACACCGAGCATGGCTTGGATTTCGCAGGCCGCGGCAGGGAATGCATTTGCCGCACTGGTTGTACCGCAAATGATCATATCTAAATCTGATGCCTCAATACCGGCCATCTCTAACGCATTTAATGCCGCCTGATAGCCCATCGTTGAGACAGTTTCGTCTTGCGCTGCAATGCGGCGCTCTGAAATACCAGTGCGTTCAACAATCCATTGGTCACTGGTTTCCACCATTTTTTCCAAATCTTGATTACTACGCACCTGCACCGGTAGGTAACTACCAGTTCCGAGAATTTTTGTATGCATAAGGAGGAATCAGTTATTTATATCTAAAAGAATCGACTCCAAACGATCTTTTATCATTTCGGGGAGTCGACGTTGCGCTTCAGTCACTGCCAAACTAATTGCTTGTAAATAGGCAGTTTCATCCGCATTTCCATGGCTCTTTACAACTATGCCGCGCAATCCTATCAGACTTGCACCATTATAGTGGTCGGGGTTCATCTGGCTGAGAACCGCCTGAATGCGGGGGGCGATGAGTTTTGCCAAAAAACGCACGAAGAAACCTTGAGTTAGGCCCCGTTTTAACTGATGTACCAATAGCTTGGCAATGCCTTCAGAGGTTTTGAGCGTGATGTTACCCACAAAACCATCACAAACGATCACATCAACATTCCCAGAATAGATTTCATCACCTTCAATAAAGCCGGTGTAATTAATCTGATCAGTGTTTTGCAGTATTTGTGCCGCTTGTTGAACCTGATCGTTGCCTTTGATTTCTTCTGTGCCCACATTAAGGAGTGCGACTTTAGGGCGAGATTTTTTATCCACGGCCTCACACAGCACTGAGCCCATCACGGCAAATTGGAATAGCGTTTCGGAATCGCAGGAAATATTGGCACCTAAATCCAATAAATAAACTGGCTTTTGCGTCACGGAGGGTAAACAACTGACCAATGCAGGTCTGTCCACGCCGGGCAAGGTTTTTAACAGCACCTTGGCCATCGCCATTAACGCGCCGGTATTTCCTGCACTCACACACGCAGCAGCACGTCCATCTCGCACTAGTTCAATTGATAAACGCATCGAACTATTTTTACGAGTGCGCAAAGCGTGCACGGGCCTGTCAGACATACTCACCACTTCATCGGTGTGAATGACTTCAATACGGGAGAGTAACTCTTGTTCTGCTTGGTGCAGATAGACATCTATTTCAGTCTTATCGCCGACTAAAATGATTTTAAGGGAAGAATGAGATTTTAGTGCCCGCAAAGCTGCAGGCACTGTGACGTGGGGGCCATGATCGCCGCCCATCGCATCTAACGCGAGCGTCAGACTCGTCATTAGGAAACCAACAAATTACTTGTTGATTACCTTTTTACCGCGATAGAAACCATCAGCAGTCACGTTGTGACGCATATGGACTTCACCGCTGGTAGCGTCTACAGACAGCTGAGCAGTGCTCAGTGCGTCATGTGAACGGCGCATACCGCGCTTTGAACGAGATTTTTTATTCTGTTGTACAGCCATTGGCCCTGTCTCCTAGATTACTTGCTCTTCAGTTTTTCTAACACTGCAAACGGATTTGGACGCTCCTCTTGAGCGGGTTCGATCTCGCCTACAACTATATCCATTGACCCGATATTGCAATCAGTTTCTTCATGCATCGGGATGATGGGCATAGCGACTATCAATTCATCTTCGATCAATTGATGCAGACGTACTTCGCCAATCTCATTGCACTCAATTGGGTCATACGCATCCGGGAGCTCATCGATTTCTGCCTTAGTCCGGCATGGACCGAAGCAAAACTCGACCGTAACCTCAGTGGTAAATAGTGTCATGCAACGTTGACAAACCAGAGTGAGCTCCGTCACAGCCTTCCCTTTCAGGTAGACTATCCCCTGCAAATCTACGCCACATTCAAGCGACACTGCCACATCGGAACAGTCGCCGGCACATAACTCATTTAATCTTTTCAATTGCTGCCCGGGCACAATCCCCTCATAGGTAGAACGGCTCGAGGCGGCGCGAATAGGATCAATTGAAACCGGTATCTTTACTGTTTGCATAAGGCGCGCATATTATAGTTTGAAAACGCTAGAGTCAAAGAAAAATTTCTTACTTAAGTCCCAGTTTGCAACTTAAGCGATTCTCTAGCCCCAACATTGAATTAATGGAAGCGAAATTTTACCCAAGCAGGGGGCGGCACACAAGCGTAAGCCGTCTAAAATAGCCGCATTCACCGAAAGAATCCTCAATTACCTTCCTAAAGTGACAGCATCTGTTGCCACGGCTTGCATTCAATCATCCAGATTGGCGACAATAAGTGAAGTTTTCTAATGGATTATTAATGATGACGCCCCAGTTAATCCTCGCCTCCACCTCCGTATATCGGCAAGCACTGCTGAACAAATTAGGCTTACCCTTTGAGTGCTGCGATCCCAAGGTTGATGAAACCTCACTGCCTAATGAGTCAGCGCAAGCCTTAGTACAACGATTAGCGCAGGCAAAAGCAGAAGCTGGTGCAAAATATTGTCCTGATGGTCTGATTATTGGCTCCGATCAGGTTGCCGTGATCGATGGCAAGATCATCGGTAAGCCATTAAATCGCGATAATGCGATTAAGCAGCTCAGTCAAGCCTCGGGGAAAGCCATTACCTTTTATACAGGTCTTGCGCTTTATAATGCTCAAACGGGTGAAATGAATGCCCAAGTTGAGCCTTTTACAGTGCATTTTCGGCACCTTACAGCATCACAAATCAGTGCTTATGTGGATAAAGAGCAACCGTTTTACTGTGCAGGCAGTTTTAAAAGTGAAGGTTTAGGCATTGCACTCTTTAATCGTTTAGAAGGACGAGATCCTAATACGCTCGTGGGATTACCTTTAATCTTACTCACGGAAATGCTGCTCAGCCAAGGCATAGATGTATTAGCATAATGCTTATAAATGCTGAAGGAGCTGCTGCGGTGAATCAATCAATGCTATCGGCTTAGCTTGTCGTAATACCGCCTCACTATGCGCGCCGTAAGTCACACCGATGCTATCGATACCTGCGTTCGCTGCCATGGTTAAATCCAGTAAAGAGTCACCGACCATCAAAGCACGCTCAGGCTGAATGCCCAGCTCCTGCAATAGGCTGATGATCATCTCAGGATGGGGCTTACTCTGCGCTTCATCGGCGCAGCGGGAGGCAATAAAGTAATGCCCTAATCCAGATTGTTCCCACACGCGCACCAGACCAGCTCTCGCCTTCCCCGTCGCCACGGCTAACTGATAACCCTTTGCAGATAATGATTCGAGCAATTGTGGTGCTTGGTCGAAGATTGGCGTTGGCGTGGTATCAAGATGCAAATACTGCGTCTTAAACTCGGCGCGCATCGTGATGTAACACTCTTCAGTGCCGGTGCTGACAGTAGAAGCAGTAGACATATCCTCTTCAGGAAACGCCGAAAATCGCTGTGATGAAGACAATAATCCGCAAGGAAACAACACTTGTAACGCCTGCGTCATCGACAAGCCAATCACATTACGAATATCCGCCTCAGCAGGAACAGGCAGCGCCAGTGCCCTAGCCATATTCTCAATGCAAATAATGATCTTGCCGATGGAATCCATCAAAGTGCCATCCCAATCAAAAATCACTAAATCATATTTACGCAGGGTAGAATGGTTGGCAGCCTTCATACTTCAAGGTTATCCACGGGTATATAGAGGAGCGGGAATTAAACCCGCTTTAACTTATTCAACAGTTGCTGCAGATTATCATCCAGTGGTGCAGAAACCCGCATCACTTCATCGTTTTCAGGATGGATAAACATTAATTCTGCAGCGTGTAAAAACAATCTACTCAAGCCAAGCGAGCGCATACTGTCATCGAAAGCTTGCTCACTGTACTTATCATCACAGGCAATGGGATGCCCGGCATATTGACAATGCACGCGAATTTGATGAGTACGTCCCGTGATAGGACTCGCCTGCACCAATGTACAACCTTGATAACGCTGCACAATTTTAAAACGCGTTTCTGATGGTTTGCCTTCTGCATTGACCCGCACAATGCGCTCACCGGATTTAAGTGTCAGCTTTAATAAAGGTTGTTTGACCACTTTATCCTGCGCCGACCACTCCCCCTTAACTAAAGCTAAGTAATCCTTCTGCATTTTTTTATAACGCAGTTGATCGTGCATATGTTTAAGCGCACTGCGTTTTTTAGCGACTAACAGTACGCCAGAGGTATCTTTATCAAGGCGATGAACCAACTCTAAAAACTTCTGTTGCGGACGTAAGGAGCGCAGCGCTTCAATCACACCATAATCAACACCACTGCCGCCATGAACCGCAATACCCGCAGGTTTATTGAGCACAATAAGATGATTATCTTCATGCAAAATACGATCTTCGAGTTGCGACACTTTGCTCAAGTTAGCCGAAGGCGCGGTCCGATTATCAGACTCAGCCATTCTCACGGGTGGCACACGTACCACATCACCAATTTGTAATTTATATTCTGGCTTAATGCGCTTCTTATTCACCCGTACTTCGCCCTTACGGACGATACGATAAATCATGCTCTTAGGTACACCTTTGAGCGCTGTGATTAAAAAATTATCAATTCGTTGGTCGAGGTGGTCTTCGTCAATAGTGATCAACTGCACCTGTTGCTGTGGAGATTCTGTATTCATGATGTGCCATCTACTTATAACGGCGGCCATTGTACAACAACTCACAAGAATTGTGCCTTTCCATTGCTGAATTTTTTGATTATTGCTATATTTCACCAGCGATTAGGGATAAGCCGTGAATAAAGTGTTCACAAACTCCCTGTCCCAAGTGAAAAGTTTTATAGATCAAAAAAGATTTTCTTGATAGCAAATCATTGATTTGCAAATCGTATACTGAGTAAAAATACCACAAATGCGTTTTTTACGATTAAATCGAGAATCTCACCTTACTTTATCAAGGTTTATCTAAAGCTTTTCTCACCGATTTCGAAATATATTTTAACTTGTCGTCAGACAAACCGATTCGACTTGGGCATTACCGGAACGAAATTAAAGAATTTATGGGGTTGGTTGATGTTTTACAACGAATTCCTTGTTTTTGTAATCATTAAAAAATAAGCCATAAATAGGATGCGACACGCAGCGACTGCGTCTAACAGTAATGCGCACCTTGCCTAGCTCACCAGCCGTGAGGCTTTGTTCACCACAGCTAGGCCCGTAATGCAACGAAACGCGATTGTTTGATGACCTCCATTTAAAGAAGAATGACGTCATCATGAAACGTATGTTAATCAATGCAACTCAATCAGAAGAGTTGCGTGTTGCCCTCGTTGACGGGCAACAACTGTACGACCTCGATATTGAAAGTCCTGGTCATGAGCAAAAAAAATCAAATATTTACAAGGGTAAGATCACCCGCGTAGAGCCCTCTTTAGAAGCCGCTTTCGTAGACTATGGTGCTGATCGCCACGGCTTTTTACCATTAAAAGAAATTGCCAGAGAATATTTCCCTAAAGGTTATTCATTCCAAGGTCGCCCAAACATCAAAGAAGTCGTCAGTGAAGGACAAGAAGTTATTGTTCAAATTGACAAAGAAGAACGTGGCAACAAAGGCGCGGCGTTGACCACCTTTATTAGCCTTGCTGGTTCTTACTTAGTGTTAATGCCAAACAACCCACGTGCAGGCGGTATTTCTCGCCGTATCGAAGGGGATGAGCGCACTGAATTAAAAGAAGCTATGGCCGATTTAGAAGTCCCTGCTGGTATGGGCCTTATCGTCCGTACCGCTGGTGTGGGTAAAGAGTCGACAGAGCTGAAGTGGGACTTAAAAGTTCTGCAACACCACTGGGCGGCGATCACTGAAGCGGCGCAAACCAAAGGCGCACCTTTCCTCATTCACCAAGAAAGCAACGTGATTGTTCGCGCCATTCGTGACTATTTACGCCGTGATGTCGGGGAAATTTTAATCGACCATCCACGTATTTTCGAAGAAGCCAAACAGCATATCGCACTTGTGCGCCCTGATTTTGTTGAACGTGTAAAACTCTACGAAGCTGAAGTACCGTTATTCACTCACTTCCAAATCGAGTCGCAAATCGAATCGGCGTTCCAACGTGAAGTGCGTCTGCCATCGGGTGGCTCAATCGTCATTGACCCAACTGAAGCCTTAACCTCTATCGATATCAACTCTGCCCGTGCCACCAAGGGCGGCGATATTGAAGAAACCGCATTAAATACCAACCTTGAAGCCGCCGATGAAATTGCCCGTCAATTACGTCTACGTGACTTAGGTGGCTTAGTGGTTATTGACTTTATTGATATGACGCCAGTGCGCCATCAACGTGAAGTCGAAAACCGCCTACGTGATGCCGTACACCATGACCGCGCTCGCGTTCAATTAGGTCGTATTTCTCGTTTCGGCTTGATGGAAATGTCACGCCAGCGTCTGCGTCCGTCATTAGAAGAATCCGCTGCACATATCTGCCCTCGCTGTCATGGCCAAGGCACTATCCGCAGTACTGAATCTTTAGCGTTGTCGATTCTGCGTTTGATGGAAGAAGAAGCCATCAAAGAAAATACCTCACAAATCGAAGCCATTGTGCCTGTCGATGTGGCTGCATTCCTGCTTAACGAGAAACGTAAAGCGATTCGTATCACCGAACAACGCCATGACGTGGAAGTCTATGTGATCCCAGATCCGCATATGATGACCCCAGATTATCGCGTGATCCGTCACCGCACCGACGATGAAATCGACGAATCCAGCTACAAGCGAATTGAACAGCCTGAAGCAAAATTGTACGAGCCACGTAAACTGGAACGTACTGCGGCGCCAGCTCCAGCCCTAAAAGGCTTTGCTGCTCCACAAAAAGTGGAACAAGACACTGCACCAGTTGCCAAAGTTGAAACCGCACAGCCGGGTTTCTTTAGTAAACTCTTCAGTGCAATTGGTGCTTTCTTTAGCTCAAGTGATAACGCAGTCGCAGAAAAGAGCACCGAGACTAAGAAGCAAGACAGTCAAGCCACGAATGCCAACCGTCGCAATCGTCGTAACGACACTCGCCGTACTCGCAATCCACAAGATACTGAAAAAGCGAAAGAAGGTACTCGCGAGCCACGTACTCGTAATGCCAAAAAAGTCGCCGATGCACCACAAGCTCAAGAGCGCCCAATCCGTGAAAAGGATGAAAGTGCGAAACGTGCTAAGCCTGAGCCTAAACCCCGCAATCAAGCAGTTAAAGAAGTGATTGCGGATGTTCAAGACGAAGCACCAAAGCAAGAGGTCGTCCGTGAACGTCGTCAGCGCCGTAATATGCGCCGTAAAGTTCGTATCGACAACACCACAGATGTTGTAGAAACGTCAATTCAGGAAGAAGCGATTTTAGCTGAGTTGGTTGCAATCAATGCGGATGTCACGGTAGAAGTTCAACCGGAAGTGAAAGCGCCGCGCCGCCGCCAGCCACGTAAAGAGGTTACGGTTGCGAATGAGGTCGGCGACACCACAGTATCAGAAGCTGCTGATGTGGTAGAAACTAAGCCAGCCGATGCTATTGTTGATATGCCTGTTGTTGAAAGCCAAGCAGACACTCAAGTGGATGCTAAGTTAGACACTCAACCAGCGGCCATTGATGAAGATAACGCCGAAGCAAATGTTGATGCAGATGACAAAACCAAACGTGAATCCCGTGATGGACAACGTCGTAGCCGCCGTAGTCCTCGCCATCTGCGAGCTGCTGGCCAACGCCGTCGCCGCGATGAAGATGAACAAGGCACAACGGCTCCTGCGCAGTTCATTCCTAATGATGCGTTAGGCGAAGATCAAGACTATCCAGCACCAACTGCAGTTGTTGAAACGGCTAACTTAACAGAGCAAACCGTGGCTGAAACGGTTGCAGTTGAAGTTGAAGTGAAGAGTACAGCAACGCAGCCAGCGCCGATTGTGCACACTGCTGATGTGATTTCCTCAACTGAAGCCGCAGTCTCTCAAAGCATAGCGACTGAAAGCACGGTATCAGATACCACAGTAACTGAATCCTCCGCGGAAATTAAGTCTGATGCTGTTGTCGCTGAAGTCACATCTAAACCTGTAGTTAACGATAAGGCCGCTGAAACGGTTAAAGCATCTGATGCCGAGCCACAATCAGCAACAGAACCAGCAGTGCAAGCCACAGAGGCTATGCAAATAGTGACAGATATAACTCCTGAAGCAAAAGCCGAAGAAGTGACACCAGTGACAGAAAAGACTGAGCCGAAAGAAGCGGTAAAATCAGTCGCATCAGCACCGATGGCGAAACCTGCAGCGTTTGTTAAACCTCAGGCAAAACCTGTAATGGCGCAAGCTGCTACGGCTCAACCAACGGAAGTTGTCGTCAGCAAACCGAAAGCGTCTAGCCGTTTTGGTGCTATGGTGTCATCTGAAATGACTAAACCAACGGTAGAAGTCAGAGCGCAGGTTGAAGTGCCTAAAGGCCGTGAGTATGAAAATACCGCCACCGCTGAAGCCACTGAACCTAAGCTGAAACACAGCAATAGTGCTGAATCGGATATGGCTCGTCCATAGGCCCCTTCCACAATCTAAAAAGCCATGCATCTGCATGGCTTTTTTATTTTCAGCTGTCTCGTCCTGAAATACGTTGACATAAAGAGGACTTCTTTATGACAACATCAATTAACTCAAGCCGTAAGCGCACACAACGAGATTACACCTTAGCCTTTAAATTAGGC
>NZ_JAMDJP010000036.1:0-44986 GCF_023475945.1 Shewanella sp. 8A | reverse complement strand
CGCCTAATTTAAAGGCTAAGGTGTAATCTCGTTGTGTGCGCTTACGGCTTGAGTTAATTGATGTTGTCATAAAGAAGTCCTCTTTATGTCAACGTATTTCAGGACGAGACAGTGAATCAAAGTAAAAAGCCTGCAACAGCAGGCTTTTGATATTTAAAGAAAGAGGCTAACGCTTAACGGTATGTCAGTGTTGTCGTATCCGTTAATTTATCATTGTCTTTAACGGTTAATTCGACGGTATGCTCTCCGCGGCGCGCCAGACGCAGTACTACAGGACCATTGGCGCGGGTGCCATTATCAAACTTCCACTTATGCTGCTTAATAACCCCATCGGTGTCATAGCTAGTCGAAATAAACATATCGACCAGCCATAGATTGATGCGCTGAATTTGGGCAACGGGTGGTTTCTTCACATTTTCAACCACCACTGACACCATTTGCGAGCTGCTATGGCTTAAGCCGTCATTGTCCGTTACGGTTAACGTCACTAGATAATCACCACTTTGCGCATAAGTGTGTGATACCGCCTCTCCAATACCTTGACTATTATCGCCAAAGTCCCACTCAATAGAGACAATTTGGCCGTCGCTATCAATGGAGGTTGAAGTCAGTTGCACACTCGCACCATTCACAAGCTGAGTGAAGCTGGCTTCAGGAGCTACGTTTTCCGCTTCGAGCAGGAGTGAAATCACCACAGGATCATGGTCAGATGATCGATAAGCATCACTAGCGTACAAGTCTTGCACCTGCGCAGGGGTCTTAAACTCTTCGTTGTAATCTAACACACGTGGCTCGTCGGTATTGATATGCCACTCAGTCACATCTAGGACTTTATCCACTAACGCAGCATTCGCGAGCGCATGGTCTAACTGTCCCGATTCACCCGAGAATACATAGGAATAAGGATTAGCTTTTTCAAGTTTGGCGAACAACTCACTAAAGCCAGCGTTAGCCAATGCCATCAGCGGGTCTTCCTTGGCGTAGGAGTTTAAGTCACCAATCAGCAGTACACCTTGCTCAGGATACTGCGCGGCAATCCACTGCCCTGCCGCCGTTGCTGCACGACTACGGGTAATATTGCAGTTGCCTTGACCATCGTTCATATCTGGATCGCCAGCACACTCACTGCCTTTAGATTTCAAGTGATTAACAGCAACCACCACGCTTTCCTCACTGCCGTTTAGCGCGAAGGCTTGAGTCAACATAGGGCGATTTTTGCTGTCGTCGAACAGCGGCTGCGCGGCGTCATCTAAGGGAGAGTTAGCGCTTGATAAAATACGCGCATCCCCCTGAGGGCTCACTTTGTCACTGCGATAAATTAAACCGACGGTAATCGCATCCGTACCTATCGCACTTAAGCTGCTGCCATTGACCTTTGGAATAACATAAGCATAGCGATTTTCACCCACGGCGGCATTGAGGCCCGCCACGAGATCGGCAATCGCCGAGTTGGCGCCAAAGCCATCGTTCTCGATTTCCATCAGACCAAACACATCGGCACTGATCCCCACCATAGCGCTGACAATCTTCGCTTTTTGACGCTCAAACTCACTCAAGGTATTGGCACCACGCGCAGTCGGGAAACCACCGCCCTGTCCATCGCCATTAAAGTAGTTCAGTACGTTAAAGCTGGCGACTTTCAGGTTGCCGCCTTCGGCAAGCACTGGTGATTGTGGGCGAGGATTTTCCGCTACAAAATTAACGGGCTCAGTCGGCATAATGCGATAAAGATTAAAGCCATAGTGCATAACACCAGTAAGGCTCGTGGCTTTATCACCCACACGCACAGTGTTCGATGCGCTTAAACCTGGCGCAGGGAAAATAACCGGTTCAGGGTTCTGCGCCGTTAAGCCATCGTCGAGTAAAATACTGTCTTTGAGATTGGCCGCCGTGACGGCTAAAGCATCGGCACCTGGCGCAGCGACTTGTGTCCCAATAAAGTGACGGCTGCTACCGAGTGAAATTTCACCATAGCGGCCCAAATTGTAGACTTCGTTCACGACCAGATCTTGGCTAAAGCGTACGCGCATGCCTTCAAAGGGCTCAAAATCATCGCTTGAGTTGACGGGTAAAGTTACTACCGCGGCACTCGGCAAAGCTTGTCCTGCAACGCAAAGTTTATGATCGGCAACGGTAGTCAGTTCCGTTAAGCCTTGATATTCAGTGACTTTAGCCTTTAAGCGTACACGGTCGCCCGCCACGTAACCCATAGGCGCATTACCGGTATAAACAAACACCCCTTCAGAAGTTTGTGGATCGTTATCGGCTTCGTTGTCGGCCATTTGCACGAAGATGCCCTTTAGGCCAGCTTCTTGGTTACTCACCACAATGGCTTCTACCACTAAGGTTTGTCCGTTTAACGGACTGACATTGGTCGAACCTTGCAGAGCATGGATAGGCGTTGAGGCTTCACCACAGGCTAATGAACTCGGTGGCGGCTCAACAGGATCGGTAGGTGTGCCTGCACTGAACTTACCCAAATCCGAGATATCGTCTTTGGCAAAACCTAACCATGTATTAAAGGTGACAGCATCATCAATAATAGGATCGGCGATTAACTGATCGGGATTGCGGCGTAGCGTGTTGTCCTGGGTCGATAAATCACCACTGCCCCATTCACTGCCTGGATCGACACCCACTTGGCCTAAGCTATCAATCACTTGGTCTTGATAGGTCAGCACAATGGCATCATCACCATTGAAAAAACTCGCGCTGCTTTGTTGATTCGTCACCGCCAGAATATCGGCCGATGCGTCGTTATCAGCGACAACATAAGTTGCCCCTGCCGCTAAGGTGCCATTCAGGGTGATAGTCGTGCCCACATTTGTGCTGCCATTAAAATAGAAGCGCAATTGATACTGGCTTAAGTCGATGCTGTTGGCGGTTGGGTTGTACAGCTCAATGGCTTTGTTATTGCCGCTGCCTTCAACATATTCAGAAATAATTAGATTATCGGCAGCATGAGCAACGCCACAGATGCTACTGATGGCTAACGCCAACAGCGTTTTGTTATTAAACATAATGACCCCTAAAAGTATCTTTTATATTGATATTTGAGTTTATGATTGACCATTTTACGAAGCATTCAGCTTCGAAAACTGACGATACTATAGGGAACAAAGGTTACAAATTAGTTGCACTTAAGTTGCAACTTAAGATGGATATTTAGGCAACGATTTAGCGGATTGTACTAGGAAAAATAGCGAAGATGGCGAGCCTAACTCACCATCTTGTTAACATCCATTACGGTTTCCCGTTATAGCGGTTGCAGCTGCTCATCGAGCAGCGTCACCAACAACAACTCTCCCCGTTCGCTGACTCTAAACTCGCCGTATTTGGCTTGGCTGAAGTGGTCAGCTTGGCCCTCTTCAAAGAAAAAACTATTTGAGGCCAGCTTTACCCTATGATTGCGCAGGCGAAAATCTACCGTGAGTTGATCGGCGGCTTTGGGCTGGTCACGGTAAATACCGACAAAGTGCGCCACTTTTTGCGAATCGAGAGTCAACAGTAGTTGCCCCTGCGTCATCCCCTCAGGCAACGCGGCGCGTACCTCCTGTGCAATGGCATATTCCAAGGCCATATAATCCCCCTGCATAATCGAGCGAGGATCCACTGGCGCTAAGGCAAAACGCACCACTTTGCCATCTTGCAATAACTGCTCAAACTGGGCGATTCGCCAATTCACCATCGTCAGCAAGACCACCACAGTAACAACAACCAATAATAGGACTCTTCGGTGGCTGTTCGCTAAACACAACATAGCCGTCCCCATTACACATGCTCCTCTAACTCAGCTTGTGCGTCTGAGATAGGAAAGTAACGCCACATCACTAATCTCGCGGCAAGCAGTAACAATCCTAATCCCATCAAATACAGCGACTTAAGCATCAGCGTTGTCTCTAATGAATAATAATAACCACCAGCAAAAACCAACCCTGAAGCAATACCCATTCCCTTCAACCAAGACTCATTTGCATAGTGCCCCAACAATATAAGCCACACAGCTGTCGATAAACCCTGCATGGGTAAAGACAGTGCAGTAATCAGCACTAGGCCTAAAAACGCAAACAACCCACTGGGGGCGATGAGTGAGATTTGCCATTGGTTAAACAGACTAACGAGTAGGAAACCACAAAGAGTAAATACTACGAGTAAATGACTAACTGCCATTCCCGACTGCCAACCGGATATAAATAACGCCTCGAAGATCCTATCCATACTGAAGACATGTATTAGTTGAATGGAGAGCAAAAGTGAAGCAGCACCATAGACCAACATCCTCGCCCTCTGATAGTGATATCCTGTGCGATGGATATTTAATAGCACCACACTCAGTAACGACACCAGCAAAGTCGGTGTTAAGTTGAGTAAATGCCACTCAGCCAACAGCCCCGTCAAACAGGCTAATAAACAGAATGCAAATACCCATTGAGCAACCTTGTGTTTTATCATGCCCCAAAGCAACAGAAACAAAGCGGCCATACTCAGATACCAAGCAAGATTAAAGGTATCGCCGAGCAAATCAAACAGTCCCCAAGCAAGGGCAAGCGTACCGCTTAAACATGAGGCAAAGGCAAATTGCTGTAAAAAGTGCTGTTGGCGCCCGCCCCAATACAAGGCGAGTCCTAAGCCTAAATAGATACAACCGATAAACAGAGCGGCTCCCCCTTCGAATCGCCCCCATACACTATCGAAAAGTGACGCCATAAAGCCCAATAAAAACCAGGCGGCAATCCAAGCTGCAAAGGCTTGCATCAACGCAATATACCAAGGTATTTCATGGGATTGGGGCCGTTCTGGTGCGTTCACTTCGCCCTTTGCATACAAACTATTCCAAAGCGTTTGCGCCGCTGAAGCACCAGGATCTTGAGTCGAATCAGTGAGGGGGTTATTCATGACTCAGCTCCTCTCCTACGAGGGATATTGGCGTCATTTCGGCGCTAAATTGCCGTTGTAATCGTACTAACACAGTACTCAAGCCGGTACTTGCCAAAATAATATAAAGCCCAATCAATAAAAAGCCGCCTATAGGATCGCTATTCTTAAACAGCAGTTCGGTTAATAGCACAGCACCCACAGCAATCAAACTAAAACCGCCCAAAGCCAACGGATAAATCTGTAATAATCTGTGCCTGAACCACCAGAATCCCAATAACAAATGAATAAAGTAACCAGCCCACACACCTACAAGTAGTGGCTTAGAATCACTGGGTTCAAAAATCATCCAACAGAGCAATAAGGTAAAACAGCCCATGGCCACAAGTGAACTCGCATACTGCATAAGTGGTGCATGCCAGCGATTGCGCTGGCTTTTTCCCATAAAAACAAAAACATAATAGATAGTCAGATTAATTGCCGCAAAGACAAATAACCAAATCTGTTCATCCAAAAGGTAGGATGCGGTATCAGCAAAGAGTCCAAGGCTTAAATTAACTAACCCGAGTAATAACAACCATAAGCCATCAAAACCTGCCACCCAAGCTAAGGGGATAATGGCTAATGCCCACAACGCAAATAGCTGCCAAGGATCCGCTCCCGTTTGATAGGTCTGGCCCACCAAGGCTAAAAGTCCACCAATTAACATACTCACCACTAACAGTGCCACGTTTGCAAGCGTGGCACCAAAAAGATGATGATGGGCATCAACTTGCCTCAACATGCTGCGGTAATACAGCCAAACAAAGCACACAAGGCTAATCAATAGCACGGCTTCAATCAGGGCAAATTTGCTTATTCTGTCTAGGGACTGCCAATTGTAAGCAAAAAAGAAAATAATCCCCGTCACTAGGCTTAACGCCCCCGCCCACTGAAGCAAAAGGGATAATAACCGCTGCCAACTGAGAGAGTTGGGCGACACCAATACGCTGCGAAACAACTCATTTGCCTGCGCCCGAGTAATATGTCCTTGCTCCAGCCACTCATAAACTTGAGAAGTAAGATTGCGCAATATGAAACTTCCTTATTTTTGATACTGACTCACACAAAATACGCATTTAACCAACTTAAGTGCAATAATTAATTGTATTAACTTGTCTCTGTTAAAGATAAGCTTAAGACTTCACGATAAACAGGATAACTTATGCGACTAGCTGTATTACTGAATTTACTATTAGGCCTAGTGTTGAATTTATTCAGTGTTGCAACTGCAGGTCCCCTTTCTCCCGCTCAGACAAAAACCGTTATTCGTGTTGGGGGCTATCAATTTGCTCCCTATGTCAATTTACAGAGCGATGGCCGTTATACAGGCTTAACGCTTGATCTCATCAACGCCCTCAACCAAATTCAGCAAGAAATCAGCTTTGAATTTGTCTCCACCAGCATAGAGCATAGATATAAAGCCTATGCAGCTGGAAGATTCGATATGATCATGTTTGAAAATCCACGCTGGGGGTGGGAAAAACTTAATACAGCATTTATCCCCCTACATATCCATGATGGCGAAGTCTTTATCGCCTTGAAGGAAAAAGTAAAAGATCCTCAGTTTTTTGCTCTGTTCAAAGAGCGAACGCTAGCATTAGTTAAAGGCTACCACTATCGCTTTGCCAACTTCGAAACCGATCCTGCAGTGCTTGAAAAAAACTACAAGGTCGTTTTTGTAAACAGCAATAAAGCATCCATTGAAACCGTGCTTCGAAAGCGCGCAGAAATTGCCCCAGTGACAATTTCCTACCTCAATTTTTACCTCGCTTCAAATCCGCAAGATCAACAACTCTATGTATCAAATCAATGGGATCAACATTATTATCATGGCGTGTTAATCAATCCACATTCGAAACTACACCCAGATAAACTCAACCTTTGGTTACAGCAATTGCAGCAAAATGGCAAACTCACAGAGCTCGTGCGCCAATATGGATTAGAGCTCGCCAGCGAACACAATAGCGCAGGACAAATCACACACTAAGATGTATTGACAGCAATTTAGTGAGCACTATGGTGCCTAAAAGACAATATTAAATCTCAAACCCTCAGTGCGAACTCGATATTGATAAAACGGATTAGTGCAATGCTCCCAACAAGGTAAATAATGATACCAACAACAGGCTCAATGCCATGATATATAAACTAAACCTCTTGTCGGGTTGACCAAGTTTGGCGATATGACAATGCCAAATAGCAAAAATACCGTAATTTAAACCGATAAATAGTAATAAACTGTAGGCATACATACGAGGAACGACACCTAGCGCGCAAGCAAATAAGCTGAGGCTCGTTGTGATGAAAAAGCCCATTTGGCAATAGAATAAACTAAGTAACACTTGCTTATTCAATTGAGCAATATTGGCTCCCTGAAGCATGGCTATAATCTGTAATCTTCCTTGCGATAGGTAATAAATACAAATCATCAAGCTCAATAACGCCGCCACCAATATAGTTAACTGCATAATATTTCCCCTCCTCTGATGCTCTTCAAGAATTGAGAATAGTGCATCTGATTGCGTTAACTGTAAGACCAGCTTAAGCCTAGTTACATTTCGTAATGGGTATGAGATGGATTTAAATCGAGTCGCAGGAATATTATTTAGAGACAAAAATAAAGGAGCCTTATGGCTCCTTTATCATTGATAATATGGCATAAATCAGTGATGACAATGTTCATCATGAACGTGATCATCGTCCATAAACTCATCATCGCCGTCTTGGTGTTGCATCACACCCCAACCATCGGTCATGCCGCCAAACTCGGCCGCAAAATCATTGAGAATGGTTTCTTGCTCAACCAAGTCATCGTAGTCTGGCACCATGTTGATGCATACGATGATTTCCCACTTGCCTAGCTCATCATTCAAATTCAGCTCAACTTCACCTTCGAGATCCGAATTGGCTAATTCTTCAAGTGCAGTTTCAGCATCACGCTGATCATCAAAAACTAAAAAGAAATCAACATCGAGGGCTTTAGTAAGGTCAATTCCGGCTTCAGCCATTGCGGCCAGCATTTTGCCATTATCGTCGTCTGGAAATTGCATATCCTACTCCACAGTATCAGGCTTATTCAGCCGCAATGATTTGAACCGATTCACCGTTAAAACTGACAATATCACCCGCAACGACTTTTTTACGTTTGCGGGTTTCTACTTCGCCATTGACGGTAACCAAACCTTCATCAATAACATGCTTCGCTTCGCCACCGGCATTCGACATACCTTGTACCTTTAATACTTTGTACAATTCAATAAAATCTTCGCCGGGATGCAAAACTAACTGATTAATTTGCGTCACTTAAATACGCCTCAAAAAATAAACCTGCGGCATTATAGCAGCATGTCCATTGCGATGCAGATAATTTAACTTATCTTTGCCTTTCATCGGCGAGCAGGCCATAGGCGCATTCATCTAGCCACTCATCGCCTATCTTAAAATGCTGCCTAAATACGCCTTCGAGTTGAAAACCACATTTTTCCATCACTCGTGCCGAACCTATATTGTCTTTGGCGCAGTATCCGACGAATTTATGTATTGATAAGCTCAAACAGGCCCAATCGATGACAGCTTGCAAACTCTCAGTGGCATAGCCTTTGCCTTGTCCCGCGTGCGCCAGCAAATAACCGACCTCAGCACGTTGTTCCTCCACACTTTGGCAATGAAGACCGGTTAAACCGATAAACTCGCAAGTATCAAGGGTTTCAATCACCAGCGTAAGCCAATTGCCAGAGGTATAGTCCCAGGTGACTGAGCGCTGCTCAAACTTTTGCCAGATCACTTCGGGAGCTTCAGGAATACGCACGTAGCGATTGATGTCAGGATCTTGGTGTAATGCCAAAAAGTGTGGCCAATCCTGCTCTTGTAAACTGCGAAGTCTTAATCTGTCGGTATAGAGTTCAAGCATAGCGGCTCCCCAATGAATGGACGAACTAAAAAAAATGGCAGCCAAACGCTGCCATTGTCTCGGCAAGAAGACGATTAACCGCGGCTGGTGACTTCGAGTAAGTGGTAACCAAACTGGGTTTTAACTGGACCTTGAACCACGTTTAATGGCGCACTAAATACCACTTCATCAAACTCACGCACCATCATGCCTGGGCCGAATGAACCTAATTCACCACCTTGAGCGCCCGATGGGCATGAAGAATGAGCGCGCGCGATTTGCGCAAAATCAGCACCGTCGAGGATCTGTTGTTTAAGTGCTTGGCACTGCTCTTCACTGCTGACTAACAAATGTCTTGCTGTAGCCTGAACCATGATAAAACTCCCTGAATAATGCTGAGACATTTGCCCCAAATATCATATGGTTCCCGTTTTTATGACTGAAAACGAGATGTGAATGTTGAGTATAAAAACATTATGTTTAATTAAAAAGCTTTAAACCGCATCGTTATCAATTTTGTTATCGATAACGGCGCTACATAATCGACTCCGTGTTAAGCCTTAGTCGCCGCTATCCAGCGATCAATTTTCTGTTCCATCACCGCCATAGGTAGTGAGCCAGAAGTCAGAATCTGATCATGGAAAGCCTTAAGATCAAACTTATCACCTAGGGCTTTTTCAGCACGCTCACGTAGGGCAAGAATTTTTAGTTGACCCACTTTATAAGACAATGCTTGGCCAGGAATTGCCATATAACGTTCAACCTCGGCAATAATATCCGACTCGGCCATGGGCGAATTGTCCTTCATGTATTGAATCGCTTGTTCGCGACTCCAGCCTTTGGCATGTAATCCCGTATCCACCACCAAACGCATCGCACGCAGCATTTCGTCTGAAAGCTTACCAAAGTACTGATAAGGGTCGCTAAAGAGCCCCATTTCGATGCCTAAGTATTCAGCATACAGCGCCCAGCCCTCTTCAAACGCAGTATAACCGCTGAAGCGTTGAAACTCAGGTACACCCGTTAACTCTTGCTTAATGGCGATTTGGAAATGGTGACCAGGTGCCGCTTCATGCAGTGACAGTGTCGTCATGCCCCATTTCGGCTGAGCTTTCAAGTTGTAGGTGTTGATATAAAACACCCCTGGACGGCTCCCATCTACAGCTGGTGATTCATAGGATGCGCCCGCAGCCGATTGCTCTCTAAAGCTTTCAACCGGTTTAACCACATAGTCGGCCTTTGGCATTACATTAAAATACTGTGGCAATACTTGGTTAATCTTATCTTTCAACACCATATAACCATCGATTAAGCCTTGGCGATCGCCATAGAAGTATTGTGGCTCAGACGATAAAGAGGCAAAAAAAGCTTTTAAGTCACCTTTAAAACCCACTTGCTCACGGACTTTGTCCATCTCAGAAAGGATTCGTGCGACCTCATTAAGACCAATTTGATGAATTTCATCCACTGGCATGGTTGTGGTGGTATGAGAATTGGCTAAATGCTGATACCAAGCTTTACCATTTGGTAGACCAGACCAACCATCCGTTGCACGGGACTTAGGTAAGTAAGTCTGCTTGAAGTAATCACGCAGTCCCGTTAATGCAGGCACTAAACGCTCATTAATCATCGCTTGATAACTTGCTGTTAGCTCCGCTTTATCTTGATCCGAAAACCCTTCTGGGAAGTGATTAATCGGTGAATAGAAAATACTTTGGCTGGCATCGGTCGTCAGCATAGCATCTAACTGTGGAATAATACGCTCTACCAGCACTCGAGGAAGTACAACCTTACTTGCAATCCCCTCATCCATACGCTGTTGAGCAAGCTGGATCCACTGAATAAAACCATTCACACGCTGTTCCCAATTGCGGTAATCTTGAACGGTATTAAAAGGCTGAGCACTTTCACCACTTCCTAGCTGCACCATAGTTATAACAGTACTGTAAAACTGGCTGATAGGCATAAAGCGTGACGGATAGGTTTCATCGACTAACGCTATTTCACGATCATAAACAAACAACGAATAACTTAATTGCAAATCCGCTGGTAATTGCTCAACATCAATAGCCTTAACTTGTGCTAGATAGCGGGTATTTAGATCGTGTCGAGCCTTAAGATACTCTTCAGTTAAATCACCACCAAACTGCGCATTGTAGTCGTTAACACCCACAAAAGTGGCGTAAATAGGCTCGAGCTTCAAGTAGTCTTTAAAATAGGCATCGACGAGTGCAACATAACGCGACTCAGCCGTTTGGGTTTCTGCTTCAGTCGCTGGGGCCTGCGTTGCCCCTTCCTGTGTAACAACTGTTGATTCAGGCTTTGAGCATCCCTGTAGGGTTAGCACTAAGGCTATCGTTCCGGCAACTACATTTAATTTCATTTTTTATATTTCTCCTTTTACGTCCGAGATAGCCAGACTCTTCCTATACTTACTGAAAAGTCTACTTACGGGATTATTCTATGATCTACTCATTTCGTAACTCAGGTTTTAGAGATCCAGAAACAGGGGTTTACAACCAAACTTATTTCATGGAAGTCTTTAACCGAGAATGGCATAGGCATATACGAGAACAGCAAAGCTTGGCGCTATTGTATCTGTGCCCTCACATTCATGAAACCGTTAAACAACCGCATTTACTCGAATTTTTTACTAAACAAGTACAAGAAGCACTGCTAAGAGCAACAGATTTAATTGCTAGATTAGACCACAATCATTTTGCCTTAGGATTATTCAATATTGATGAAGCTGGTACCGAAGTTGTTCTTAATCGCATAGCAGATCATATTCAAGAATTTAATCAAGAGTTTGGCAAAACTCATAAGCTAAAAATTGACTACAAACTCGCAGCTTGCCTTTGCTTACCGACTCAAGAACAAAAAATTGAATCTATATTCAATAATGTTTCCAAACTTTCACAAGAGCTTGAACGTAAACAACAGCAATCCCAGGCATTAGTAAAGCTTCAATAAACAAAAAGCCCCTTTCGGGGCTTTTTAGATCTACCTAGCAAATTAGATGAATTACAGTTCGACGTTATGCATACGAGCTTTCTCTTTGATGTAAGAGATATAGCTGTTTGCACTCTTCTCTGTCTTCTTATCTTTCGCAGCTAATACAGCACGATTATAAGCAGACTTATACTGTTTCAAACTAAGATGAGCTAAAGCCAGCTCGAAGTTTGCTTCACCGGGATGTTCAATACCTAAAGAGATTGCTTTTTCAAGCACTGGAATCGCTTCATTATATTTCTCACCCAAGCTCAGTAAACGACCTTGCTTCAGATAAAGCTTACCATCATTGCTGATTGCAGCAGCTTTACCATAAAAGTCAGCGGCTTCTTTAAACTCTTTCGCATTTTGGTAAAAACCAGCCAAAATCTCATAAGATTTAGCATCTTGTGTGATTAAGCCCGACTTCATATGCTTCTCAAAAACTTTCGCTGCTTGGTATGGCGCACCCTTCTGAGCCATCAGCTGAGCTAAACGAGTAATGTTAGCTCCAGTTTCTAAGAAACCATTACGATATGCCAAGTCATAAGTCGCTAGCGCTTTATCATAGTCTTCAACCATTAGATAAAATTGTGCGAGCTGAACCCATAATCTGCCGTCATCCGGAAATAACGGTACCATGACTTCTAACACACCAACGGCTTTCTTATATTGCTTCTGGTTAAAGTAAGACGTTAACTTCATCTGATACAGACCTTTATCAGGTGACTCAGCAAGTGAAAGGCCTTTATCAGCCACTTCAATTACTTTATCCCACTGCTTAAGTTCTGTATATGCAATACCAATGCGACGGTACATCTGAGAATCAGTCTTACAGGTGAAATCCATCCATTTGTAATAGTATGGAATCGCTTCCTTAAACTTTTTCTCTTGTAACAACAAATCAGCATAAAGGCGCAATGTTGCAGCATGATCGGTACCACCTAAAATATCAGCTTCAACAGCTTGTTTTAGGTACTTGATCGCAGTATCCATCTTGCCTTTTTCGGCATAGAAGTTACCGAGCATACGCGCGACATAGGCTTTATCGAAATCATTCTTTGGGTTTGCTTCTAACAGAATGGCAATCGCTTCGTCAACTTGACCATTCGTATAAGCTTCAAAGGACTTCTGCACCTTTTTCGCAGCACTCTCACCTACCGCTTTAGATTGACGTTTATCAACTTCACACTTTTCAGCTGCAATAGCAGAAGAAACTGATAACGCACCACCACAAAGGGAAAGTAATAACGCAACTGCGATTTTATTAGCATTACGCATTATTAATTGCCTCCTTTGTCTAAAGTGAAGTCAAGTTGTACTGTCATACCAGGTTGTTTAAGTGGCTTACCATCAACAATCTTTGGTTTGTACTTCCACTTTTTCAGTGCTCGTATTGCTTCTTTATCAAATAAACGTTTAGGTTCTGCTTGAATAACTTCAACGTCATCAACACCACCTAACTCATTAATTGTAAAGCGTAATTGCACCCAACCTTCTTTACCATCACGAGCGGCTGCGATTGGATATTGTGGCTCGATACGAACGATTGGTGTTGCATCGCCGTCACGAGTCATCATATTACCCAATTTAAAACCACCGGCACTGTGACCACCAGCTTCAACGCCTCCCATATTGAACGACATAGACGTATCAATATTTGATGAAGTATCTGGTGGCGCAGTTTGAGGTTTCTCAGGCTGTGCTGGTGGTGGTGGCGGTTTAGGCACTACCCTTGGCTTATTCTGTGCTTTTGCATCCTGTCTATCCATGGTGATTTCAATTACAGGGGTCTCGGCCGATGTTTCAGCGCGCTGCGCCCCACCACCGACCAAGAACGCCATAAAAGCGAACAGACCAAAAGTCACAGCAGCACCAATAATGATTGATACTAGTGCTCTTAGCATATTAATCGTTCCCCGCAGATACCGAAATCTTATCTATACCAGCCGCTTTGACTTGGTCTAGAACTTTAACAACTAAGCCGTGCATTGCGTCTTTATCAGCCTGAATAAGCACTGCTGCTTCAGGCGCTTCAGCTAACATACGCTCAACGTTTGCTGTTACACGTTCGATATCAACCTGACGGTTTTCCATCATGATAACGCCAGTTTTGCTGACGCCAATGAAGATGTTAGCCGAAGGCTTTGAAGTCGCTTGTGATGCTTTTGGTTTGTTATAATCCAAACCAGATGGCTTCACGAATGACGTTGTTACAATGAAGAAGATCAGCATGATGAACACGATGTCGAGCATCGGTGTCATATCAATTTGCGCTTCCTCGTCTACACTGGAATGCTTTTTACGTGCCATGTTCAATCTCTCTCTAGTGGTGCGGCATGCTGTCTTTTAGCTTTTCTAAGCTGATTTTCATTTTCACATCAAGGCGAGTACTGAAGAATACTCCCGATAGTGCCGCAACCATTCCCGCCATAGTGGGCATGGTTGCCATTGAAATACCAGCCGCCATTAAACGAGCATTACTCGTCCCCTGAACTGCCATCACATCGAACACTGAAATCATACCGGTAACGGTACCTAATAAACCTATCATAGGACAAATCGCTACTAAGGTTTTAATCATCAGCATACGTGCATTCAAATCTTGCTTCGCTTGGGACAGCCAAGCTTCACGGATACGGTGTGCATACCAAGAGGTAGTTTCCTCTCTAGCATCCCATGCAGCTATGATTGCTTTATGTTGCTTTGGTGATATCCAATTTAGATACCAGTAACGTTCAAGCATCAATACCCACATTAAGAACAGCACAAACGCAACTAACCAGAGGACGTTGCCTCCGGAGGCCATGAAGCCCCTGACGGAATCCCATATGTCCATCAGGTGAATCATCATTAGTTAGCCCTCTTCTCAGCATGTGCTGCGATGATACCCGCACTTTGCTCTTCCAAAATTTGGGTGATTGATTTACTACGTGCAACTAAAAGTGCATGCAATAACATCAGAGGTAGAGCCGCAACCAGACCTTGAACCGTTGTTACCAGCGCCATTGAGATACCGCCAGCCATCAGTTTTGGATCGCCAGTACCGAACAATTGAATACTTTGGAAAGTTGCAATCATACCGGTTACTGTACCTAGCAGACCTAACATAGGACCGATAGCAGCAATCACTTTTAGAATTGGAATACGCGCTTCTAATGCTGGGGTTTCTTTCAGAATGGCTTCATCCAATTTCAACTCCAACGTTTCAACATCAACGTCTTTGTTTTCATGGTAAACCTTCAAGATACGGCCAAGAGCGTTATTACCTGGTTTATCAACATTCTTCGCTTGATTTTTAACTTTTGCACCAATAGCAGCCAGAACAATAAAACGCTCTGCAGCAATTAATAAGCCAAGTGCAAGTAATACCAGAATGATATAACCAATTGTGCCACCAGACTCTAAACGATCTTCCATACTCGCTTTGTTTGTAAAGATATTTAACAAAACACCACGAGCGGGGTCAATGTAGAATGGTGCAGTACCTGAAGTAGTTTGTTCCCATTTACCAACAGCACTGACTTGATAACCTTCTGGCTGTTGTGATAACTCTTGAACTAAACCTAATTCAGGATTGTAAACAACATATTTGCCATCAGCAGTTAGGTTATAAGTACCAATACGGTGAATAGTGGTATTTTTTACACTACCATCAATCGCAGTAACAGACGCATTAAATTTAACAACCTTACCAGATTGCACCATTTCGAATAACTGTTCTTGCCAGAATTGCTCTAACTCTTCAATTTTTGGTAATTGCTTACGCGCACCTAAATCAGCAACAAATTTGTCACGATTAGGAAATTGAGCACTGACGTTTGAACTCGCTAATTTACCAGCGAAATCGCCTGCTTCACCTTTAACCACACCGAACATCTCACCCAAGTCACCTTGAGCAGTTTTCAGATCTTCTTCTAACTGGGCGATTTTGCGCTCATTATCTAAGAAGGCTTGGTTTAAATCTTTACCGCGTTGTTTTTCAGCCGCCAAAGCGTCTTTTTCACGCTTCAATAAAGCCGCTTTATCGCCACGCTCAGCTTGGAACTCTTGCTCACGCTTGCTGTTAACTTTGCCTTCAGCAGCGCGATCAACTTTAACTTGCTGCAATAATTGGTCGATGGTCTTAGGTGCATCAGCAGCGCTAGCCATACCAGCAGTTAAAGAAAAACTTGCAGCTAATACAGCTGTAGTAATTAACTTCTTCATTATTGTGCAGTCTCCGCAGCAGGAATTGGTAATGCAAATAGATCTAGAGCGCCTTGTTTACGGGCAATGCGGATACCTTTAGTCAGTTCACGCAGATAGCTGTCATCTAACTTATCCCAACCCTTAGTTTCTGGGTTGTACATCCAGCCAGTCTTTTGATCTAAGCTTTGTGCATACAGAGCAACACGACCCAAGTTAAAGAAGTCTACTAACACTTCTTTACCGTCTAAGGTCAATTTACCTTGGTTAACTGCAACAGCACTACCATACTCACGCTCGATGCTGTACGCATCCAGGATCAAACGGTATTTTTCAGCTAAAGTCACTTCTGCTGTGTTTAAAAGTGTTTTTAACTCTTTAACACGGTTAGCACGGACTTCAGAGTTGAATGGCAAGTCTAATTGAACGAATTGTTCTAAAGACTCAACCATTTTAAACATTAAAGGCACAACGCCCTGACGTAGTTTATCTACGCCATTAATGTCATTTTGAACTGCGTCCATTGTTTTTTGTTGATCAGCAACCAAGCTGGCAACGTAATCGTTATAGGACTTCAGTGACTCACGCTCATCAGCAACTGAACCATACTCAAAAAGCATGTCTTGTGCTTGATCGAAATACTTATCAACGTTCTTTTGCGACGCAGCAGCATCAGCATGGATCATACTATCCGCTTTCTGCACGTCGGTAAGAGGATCTGCAACTACTAAGTTGCTGCTAGCTAATGCCAGCACGCCAACAAGTGCAGTAGCGATTTTTGTTCTATTGCTTACCTTGGACATAGTTCCCAACCAATTTGAAGTGAATAAAAAAGTTAACTTACCAGCAACATCACTTTAAGCAAGACTTACTTTAGGAAATGCTTACCGTAAGCTCATCTTTCTCTTGTGATTCTTAGTTTTTGCTTCCCTTTCCTATGCCCTTGCAGGCATAGACCCGCTGGCATCATTTCACAAAATGTTGACCTGTGTCAACATTCAGAACATGTAAAAACGAGTGTAAAGAAGTCTTAGTTATGAATTTTTTTACGGAAGATGTTTTTTTGAGCAAAGACAAAAATTTGGTTGATAAGAGAGCCGTGAATTCGTCATTAACATCTGTTAATGCAATAAGATGTGTCAGAAGCCGCCCAACCTATTCAAGCTAAATTTCAACACATTGATTGTCAGAGTGAGAATCATAGATAACGGAAAAAGCTGTACATATTCAACTAGCAACTGCAAAGGATCTTTCGTAATAAAAAAGCCGAACACTTTGCAGTGTTCGGCTCTGATACAACTAAGTTGATTTATGATTAGAACTTGGTGGTCGCACGTAAATAAATAAAGCGATCCATATTCACATCATACTCTGTAACAGAGAAGTTGTTTGTAGAAATGGCTTCGTTATTAGTTGGGCCTTCAGCTTGTGGCTTCTTAGCAAACAAGTTGTTAATACCTAGAGACACCTTAGTATTGTAAGCATCAATGTTATAACCGACAGAGACGTTATGAACCATATAGGCTTCCATTGTTTCTCTATAACCAGCATCCTTAAGACCTTGATAATATTCCTTATCTTCTGGAGAATCGGTTAAATCAGTGTAATAATCGTTATTTAATGGACCTACAAAACGTACTTTCCAATGTGCATCCCAATCACCCATTGCCCAATCAACCATTAAGTTTGACTTGAACTCAGGGAACCCACCATCACCAGTCTGAACACCGACGCGGTCAGTTCCATCAAATTCGTTTTTCATTACATATGCTACATCTAAAGATGCTTTAAATGAGCCAAACGACGTTTCAGGGAAACGATACGCTGTAAAGAAGTCAATACCTTCTACATTGTATTCACCAGAATTCTGTAGGAAATTACGTAAGTCAACGATATTGCCTAAGCTATCACGATCGATATAGTTACAAGATTCAGGTTTAGTGCCCCTTGCGCACTCTCTAGCAATATCAACATGACCATAACGGGCAATTGCATCTTCAACTTTGATTTTATAGTAGTCTAAAGTAACTTCAGCGCCTTCTAACCAAGATGGGTTATAAACCGCACCATATGTGAACGACTCAGAAGTTTCTGGTTTAAGATCGGGCGATGAAACTTGCGAAATACGAATTTGAGTATTGGATTGTCGATAACCATCAGGCACACCAGCACATCCGGGCAATGTAGAAATATTAAGCACGTTACCTTTAGCATCTCTTGTATTACAAGGATCTGTCCAAGTTGGGAATGAATCTGCATTACCCGCATACAAATCAGAGATAGAAGGAGCACGGTAGCCTTGAGCCCAGGTACCACGTAGCAACAGATCATCCATTGGGCGGAATTCTGCACCTACTTTGCCGGTGGTATTGTTACCATAAGCATCGTGGTCAGAAACCCGCACAGCTGGAGTAATTAACAGACTTTCTAATACAGGAATCGCTAACTCAACATAAGCTTCATCCAAACGGAAGCCACCTGAAGTTGCATCGCGTTGGTTACCTGAAGACTCACCAGTTACAGTTAATGGATCTGGCGTATCAAAACCAGATTCTTCTCGGCGCTCAAGACCTAAAGCTAAACCAACAGCACCAGCTGGTAAATCAAATAGATCACCAGAGATGTTAAAGGTATAATCTTTCATCGTTAAACCTGAACGGCTAACACTGTCGAAAGTAATATAATCAACCATATCCTGGGTTATAGTACCTGGTCCACCAAACAGGTTTAGTGCTACGCAGCCATTGCTTGCATTACAGTTATCGCCTAATGCTTGATTAATACGAGTTAAATTAAGTAGACCAGTGGTTAATACATCTTGGTTATTTTGACCGTAGATGTAGCTTGCACTCCATGTCCAGTTATCATCAATATTACCTTCTAAACCAAGCATCGCACGGTACGTAGTATCGTTTTGATTATATTGGCGAGAACCCGCCTCAATCATACGACGTTGTAAAGAATAAGGTACGTACCCCAAAGGTTTACCATTAGCAACAGCGCGAGCACTACTTCCGTAGAGTGTTTCACCGAATGGGTTATAGATGTTATTGGCACCAATATCCACACGACTCGCAGCCTCTCCCCATGAGGCACCTAATGTCACTGGCATAGGGGCTAATTCTTGCGATGACTTACGGTTGGTCATCATAAAGTCAGAAACAACTCTTAAATTGTCCGAAATATCATAAAAACCTTGCACATAGAAAGAATTACGGTTCTGTGGTGTAGACAAATAGTTATCAGGTGCATAGTTATACACATCAGCACCAGTACGAGGACGGAATTGGTCCGGTCCAACATTAGTTCCTGTCCCTTCCTTCACCATAAGATTGTAAATACCAGTGTCAGGATTTGGTGTTGCAAGTGCGGCTAATGCATCTTGGTTTGCTTGATTTAGTTGCGAACCTACGATTTGCAGACGCGTATTATCGGCAGTAGAACTGTAACCAGTATCCGAAATATCACGGTCTCCAGCCCAAATCGGTTGCTGAGTCACATGACTCATATTGAACAATAGCCCGCCTTTTTCAGAAACTGAACCTGCTGTAAAGTCAGCGGTGTATTGGCGACCATCGTCATATTTAGCGTTTTGTCCACCATAGACAGAAACTTCAACACCTTCAAAGTTTTTGCGAGTAATGATGTTAACTACACCAGCAATAGCATCTGAACCGTAAACGGCTGAAGCACCATCTTTTAATACTTCAATACGCTCAATTGATGATGTAGGAATGGTGTTTAAGTCTACGGTTGAACCTAAAGAAGATATCCAGCGCTTACCATTAACTAATACTAAGAGACGTTGTGCGCCAAGGTTACGCAGGTCCATGTTAGTAGAACCATCACCACCGTTGTTAAAAGCGGTGTTTAATGCTGAACCAGCAGCTGGAATCGTTTGCAGGATATCACCAATACTGATCATCCCAGTAGCTTCAAGCTCATCTCTATTCATCACAAGAACAGGACTTGCCGCTTCCATATCAGTACGCTTGATACGTGAACCAGTAACTTCAATACGTTCTACTTTTTTATCAGCACCAGCTTCATCAGCAGCCATTACTAATGGCACGTTTAGCGCGGTTGCTGCCACACCACCAATCAATGCAAAACGCACAGATTTGGCTAATAAGTTATTCTTATGCATTGTCTATCTCCCTGGACATATTATGTCTTTATTATAATCCGCTTATTTAATAAGCGGTTTCAAACAAAAGTACGTCGAAAACACGTCGCACTCGGCAGAAACAATAAAATCACATATAAAACCTTTAATCAACAAAAAACAAACAAATAAAACCAGCTGATGACAATATGCTCATTTTGAAAGCGAGATTCGTATGCTTTGAAATCTAAAAGCAAAAAACGCCAGTCATTACTGACTGGCGTTTTTGTTAAACTAAAGCCGTTTAAGGCGATGTTATGATTTTAAAGAGTGTAGCGAATACCAATAGCGATGCCATCATCTTCTGACAATGACATTCTGGCTTCTTGGGCTTGATCTGCGCTGGTGAAGTCGCTGTAGTCTTTACGTGCTTCAACATAAAGAACTGTGCTTGGGTCCCAAACAAAGTGTAAGCCTACAACTACAAACTGGCGCTTAAACACATCGTTAGGATCGGCGTTAAAGTTTGGTTGGATAACATAGTCTTTACCAGCGTCCAGAATGTTATAGGAAACGAATGGGCGTAAACCATTGTCAAACTTATATGAAACTAAAGTTTCAACGCCATAGGCATCTTTAATCAAGCGACCAATGTTATCGGTATCATGGTTCTCTTCTTTGTGAACGTTGGCGGCAACATATAAACCATTTTTGTCGAAGTCACCCCAAGTAGCGCCCACGCCATAGATTAAATCAACAGCCGTTTTTTGATCACCATTACCGTAGGCAATATCAAACTCACCGCGGTTTACACCCGCCATCAGACTAAGTTTATCTGTGGCTTTGTAAGTGACAGAACCACCATAGGTGTAATCATAGGTAACCTGTTGTGCTTCTTTTTTACCTGCATTCCATTCTGCTTCACAGGCTTCTTCTGTGATATTTTCAATATCACAGGTGTAAAAGCTATTGTTTTTTAACTGAGATTGTACCGCAAAACTGAAGTCACCTAATGAGTTGCGGTATTGTACCGTTTTATCGCCACGACCTACGCCATTTACTGCGCCATCGTCTTTATTAAAGGTGTACACACCGGCAGCGTTTCCGTCCCATACAAAACCGTAGTTGGTGTTATAAACCACGTCATACCAAGCACCCCATTGTTTACCAATAGTGATCGTGCCGTATTTATCGTGACTGATACCAGCGTAACCTAACCGATTGTAAAAAAACTCATCCTGAACGGATTCAAAGCGGTTGTTATAGACAATATCACTGTTGCCAACGGGGTTAACGCCCCATTCCAACTTAGCAAACGCATTCCAGCCATGGGTTAACTCACGGCTGAAACCAAAATTAATTCGAGAAGCACCATTTACAACCTCAGTTTCACCTTGAGTGTTGATTACACGCGCATCAATAAACCCCCCTATCTCGACTGCATTTTTGTCATCTTTGTAGATTTCGATTGCAGATACAGTTGGCGCAAGAAAGAGTGCTGCTAACGCAGTGGCGACTATCGTTTTGTTCATTTGGTGCTTAACCTTTTTCGTTTATGTTTTATCAACGTCATTCCGTTGTTATATTTCCTTACAATTTCCCACTGAGAGTAGCAAATTTTCAATAAACACTCCAAGGGAAACCTAAGCATTCTGTAGATAAATATCACAAAAACTGACTGATTAACCGCTGTAAAACAGGTTAAAACACTATAAATACCCGTTAAGAAAACACAAATAAAACAACATAAACATTAAATTAACAGCAACTGTTTAGAGACAATGTCTGTGTAATTCAATTTCATTATTGAAAAAATAGGCTCTGCAATGGGACAAATTTGCTTATCAACGTAGTATTGATAATCAATTATAGACGATCTATGTGAAACAGGTTCAGGACCATTTACAGTGATGACATAATCAATCTGAGCTCCTCTCTTGCCATAGGATACCTTTCCTGTTAACTCACATAGCTGACGTGCGACTTTGACATGGGGGGAAGATTTTGCGGTGTACTCTTCAAGATTTCGGCGCATTCGTTTACTAAACACTAATTCAGCATCCCGCTTTCCTGTCTGCAGTTCGCTTATGACACCAGCGAGATAACCGCTGATATCTCGCTGATTGAACATTCGCTCATAAAGTTCAGCTTGAACCTTACGCGCTAAGGGGCTCCAATCACTTCGCACCTGCTCCATCCCCTTAAAAGTGATTTCCAGCCCTCCATTCCTATTGCGCCAAGCACCAACATAACGCTTCTTACTACCCTCCTCCGATCCCCTCAAGGTCGGCATAAAAAACTGTTCGTAATGGCGCTCAAACTGTAGCTCAAGGAAGCTTTCTAGCTGAAACTCCTTTACGATTTTACTCTGCCATTGCTGATTAATTCGCGCGGCAATCTGCTTACCTAAGGCATTAATATCACCGAGATCAGGATCAGAGCCCAAATAAACAAAGGTGGAATCCGTGTCCCCATAAATAACTTGATAACCCATTTCCTCTATCCAAGCGCGAGTCTGTTTCATAATCTGATGACCGCGCATGGTGATGGAGCTTGCCAGTTTCGCATCATGGAACACGCAGCCTTGAGAGCCTAAAACCCCATAGAGCGAATTCATAATGATTTTAATTGCTTGCGATAAAGGCGCATTTGCCTCCCGCTTGGCTTTTTCGCGTTGTTCTGAGAGATTTTGGATGAGTTTTGGCAGGATCGGTTGATGCCGACTAAAACGAGCCCCTAAAAAACCGGGAACGATTTCAGACTCGCCCAAAATATGTTCCTCGTTATCCAGACCTTCAATGAGCCCTTTCGGATCGATCAAAAAAGTACGAATTATCGATGGATAAAGACTTTTAAAGTCAAACACTAAAATATGTTGATAAAAACCAGGGACTGAATCCATTACATAACCGCCAGGGCTTTCAATCCCTTGACTTGCAGGCTCTGCGGGCGCGACGAAACCCGTTCTATGTAAATGCGGTAGATACAAATGGTTGAATGCGGCGACCGAGGCGCCTACCCGCCCTAGTTCTAATCCCGTTAACTCGGCGCGAGCGAGGGCAAAATCCCACAACTGAGTATGCTCAAAAATATCCCACACTAAGCGACTATCGGTCAGATTATAATGTGCAAGACCTTGTTTATTTTCGGCAAATAGCGCATCAATCTCTTGCGCTCGATTTTCTACATCATGAATCGCTTTGCCTTCGCCCAGCAACGCTTGGGCGACAAACTCCAAGGAGAAGCGCTCGAATTGATAAAAGGCCGCCTTTAACCAATCGATACCATCGAGCACCACTCGCCCAGGCAAACTTAAGGTTTCTGGCCGAAATTTATTCTCCACCTTCCACTCAAGGAGCGCGCCACCTCGACCGATACGCAGCGGGATCCGGTGCAGTAAAGCACGCCGATATAACAGGGCCAAATCAAAGGTCACCACCGACCAACCAATGATCACATCGGGATCAAACTCAGTAAACCAAGCGATGAGACGATGGATAAGCGCCGCCTCGTCGTTCACCCATTCGATGTAAATTGCAGCTTCTGGCTGCGCCTCGCCCACCATAATGACTTTTTCATAGGGCTGAGATTGCGCATCGCGCCCATAAAGGGCCACAGAATAGAGTAATCCGTCAAAACTGCATTCAAAATCAAGCGAGATTGAACGCAATTTTATTTCCGGCTGCGGCGCAACCGCTTTTGCACGTATTGCGCTAAACACAGGCAACTGTCCATCTATGCCAGCGTTGCTGACATAATGCCCTAAAAATGCCACATCGAGTGCCACAAAACGCTCGATTAAAAAGCGCTGCTCTGGACGGATATCCGACTCAAATAAGGGAATACCCGCATCTGTTGCTATCCGCTGCAAGTGACGAAATACATTTGTCGATTGAGCATAAATCCCCGCCACGGATTGTCTTTTAAAACTTTTAAGCATAAGCGGCACAAAGCGTAGCGCCAGCCCCGGCGTTTGTAACTGTAATGCAGCCATATCGCTTTGATGGCAAAAACAAATGTACTCAGAGCCAGGTAACTCAAACAGCACAGGGCCAGAAACAGTGGCGAGATAATACTGCAACACGAGCGTTGAACCGCGTGTAATAGCATGGCGCGTCAGGACGCGTCCCTGTACACTCACAGGCGCAGCAGTGTCATGTGTCAGACTCTCGGGTGGATTCAACTGCGGTTTCACTCTAAGGCTCTCGCTGCTTATTGATTCTCGGGATACAGAATAAAATTGCCATAAAATGGCAGAAAAGTTTCTTAGGCTATGCAATCACTGTTATTATGTACAGCATTAATTCGATAAAGTAGTGCCGCATGTTACCTGACAACGTAAAAAACCAGATCCGCGCTATCTATAAAGATATTGCCACCGCTTTGCCTAATTTTAGGCCGCGCCGCGAGCAAAACTTTATGGTAGCAGAAATCTCTAAGACCCTGGCTGGCGACTATGACAAAGATAGACGCATCATAGTGGTCGAAGCGGGTACGGGGATTGGTAAATCATTGTCTTATATTTTGGGCACGATACCGCTTGCGCTTGCGAGTAAGAAAAAAGTCTGTATCGCCACGGCAACCGTTGCGCTGCAGGAGCAGTTGCTGCACAAAGACTTACCGTTTTTTCTCGAACAATCAGGGCTAAACTTTCGCTTTGGTCTGGTCAAAGGGCGCCAGCGGTATGTCTGTTTATCCAAACTTGCCATGTTGATCGGCGATGATAACAGTACCCAAATGGCCATGTGGCAAACAAAGCCAGATAACAGCCAAATTGCCATGCTGCAAGAGCTGCTCAGCGACTTTAATGAAGGCCGCTGGAACGGTGAAATCGATACACTATCGACACCGATACCGGACCATCTCTGGCAACAAATCGCCTGCGATAAACACAGTTGTCATCGGCAACTCGCCAGCCATCGTAATTGCCCGTTTCACAAGGCCCGTGAGGATGTGGATACTTGGGATGTACTGATCGCCAACCATAGTTTGCTGTTCGCCGACTTAGAGCTAGGCGGCGGGGTGATTTTGCCCGATCCCGAAGAGGTATTTTACGTCATTGACGAAGGTCACCACTTACCAATTGTCGCACGGGACTTTTCTAGCGCACAGGCAACGCTTAGAGGCGCCGCCGACTGGCTTGAAAAAGTCGGTAAGACCAGCGCCAAGTTACAAAATCAGATAAAGAGCAACAATATCATCGCCCCAGCGCAGGCGATGCAGGATCATATTGGCGACTTAATCGCTCAGCTCAATCAAGTCGCCCACTATTGTGATACCCAGACCAAGCAGTTTGCCAATCCAGAGAGTCGCTATCGGTTCGAACACGGCAAATTACCCGATGCGTTAAAAATCCCTGCCGAGAATCTCGCGGCCACCTCCAATCTTGCTCTCAAGCAATTTAACAAGATGCAGTTATTGCTGGCCGAGGCGATAAAAGATGGCGATATTCCTAAGCACCAGGCTGAAGCGCTGCAGGCCGAAATGGGCTTTATGTTGCAGCGACTCGAGAACCTGCAAAAGCTCTGGAAAATGATGGCCAAGGAAGATTCCACTAAAGGTGCCCCAATGGCCCGTTGGATCGAGTTAATTACAGGCAAACAGGTCGATTATCTGTTTAGCGCCTCGCCGATTGAAGTCGGTTTTATGCTCGAATCTATGCTGTGGCAAAAGGCTGCTGGCGTCGTGCTATGTAGCGCTACGCTGCGGGCGCTGAATAACTTTGACCATTTTGCCCATCAGGTAGGGTTATCATTAAAGGACGGCAGCCGTTATCTTGCCCTGCAATCCCCTTTCGATTATCCGAATAATGCCACGCTCTACTTACCTAAGATGAAAACCGAGCCGACGGATGATGCCTATACTGCTGAACTTGCCGAACAAATTATCGAGCTAATTGACGGCGAAATGGCTACCTTAGTGCTGTTTGCGTCTTATTGGCAAATGGAAAAAGTGGCCGAATTGCTCGAGGGCAAACTCACGCAGGAAATCCTGATCCAAGGTAATGCACCACGCCAGCAATTGCTGGAGACCCATAAGGCCAAATGTGATAAAGGTGAACCGAGCATCTTGTTTGGCACCGGCAGTTTTTCTGAAGGCTTGGACTTACCCGGAGATTACCTCACCAACCTCATCGTCACTAAGCTACCCTTTGCTGTGCCAACCTCGCCCGTTGAGCAAGCCCATGCTGAATATGTGAAAATAAAGGGTGGAAATCCGTTTCTGCAGCTCACCATTCCTGATGCATCGCGAAAGCTTATCCAAAGTTGTGGTAGATTACTGCGTAAAGAGCAAGATTATGGTCGAGTCACTATCCTAGATAGGCGGTTAGTGACGAAGCGTTACGGCAAATCCTTGCTAGACGCACTCCCACCTTTTAGACGAGTCATTGAGTAGGATTAAGATTTGGAGTTGTTACTTGAGCCCAGTAACTGGGCCCTGTTGGCTGTCATTGGCTTAATTGCAGGTTTTATCGATGCCGTGGTCGGTGGTGGCGGCCTGCTCTCCATTCCGGCCCTGCTAACCCTTGGTCTCTCGCCTCACACCGCTTTAGGTACCAACAAATTTGCCGCCAGTTTTGGTTCCTCAATGGCTGCCTTTACCTATTACCGTCAACACTTACTCAAACCCGCTTTTTGGTATATGGCATTTGTCGCAACCTTTTTTGGCGCAGTTCTTGGCAGCGTATTGGTGTATTTGTTAAACGCGCAGTGGCTTGAAAAAGCCTTACCACTGCTCATTATTGGCATTGCAATTTACAGCTTGCTGAGCCCTAATGCCATCTCGGATACCGATTGTCAGACGCCGACAAAAGCCCAATCCAAGCTCAAGCAAAGCCTGCAAGGTTTATTACTAGGCATCTACGATGGTTTTGCTGGTCCCGGCATTGGCGCCTTTTGGACAGTGAGTTCAGGTTCATTATATAAATTACCTCTTTTGCATAGTTGCGCGCTCGCTAGAGCCATGACTTTTACCAGCAATTTGACGGCGCTGGCGATCTTTGGCTTTCTTGGGCAAGTCCATTGGCAAATTGGCCTGTGGATGGGGTTATGTATGATGCTCGGCTCCTTTATCGGCGCTCGCTGTGCGATAAAATTTGGTATGCCTTTTATTCGGCCTTTGTTTATATTAATTGTCCTGTCAATTGCCGCTAATCTGGCGTGGAGCGCATGGTTTTGAACACTTCGCAGCTAATCAGCACGTTGAAAAATCAGCTAAAAACATTAGAGCAAGAAGTACTGCAACACGACAGTCATCTTGCGCCGAGCCAACGCAAACTCCTACTAGATATTGAACGCTTTAATCAATCGCTGTTTATTCAAAATGGCGCCCAGTTGATGCCCTGTATTGAACAAATTCGAAGTAGTATCGGTCAGTTAGAGAAGCAAATCGCCCTAAAACTCGCGCCGCAAACCATCGCCTTAAGCTGTGAACGTATTCAAGACCGTTTTACTGCGGTTAAACGGGCGCTACTGACGACCTCAATCGATATAAAGTCTAAAAATCAACAACGTGCCAGTAAGCGCGCACGTTTTGCCCAACAACAAAACCAATCGCATCAAGCCAGCGGGTTTGCTTGGATCGCCAGCAATGTGTTACAAAATAGCCACGAAATCTATGCCGAACTGAATAAGCATCTGAATTGGGCGAAAAAATTTGAACAAAAAATTGCAGAAATGGAGTCAAAACTTGAAAACTGTCATAGTGCTGACAAAATCCGTTTGCAAAATGACATCCTTTTGATGCATCGTCGTTTGGGAAAATGCAGGCAAGCCATCAGTTATATCGAAGATCGCATTCAAGCATTCGAACGTCCGCATCAGAGCCATAATCGTTAAGGAGCAACAATGAAATCACTTTTGCCAATCAGCAGCCTGCTAATGCTACTCGGCTCTGCCTCAGCCTTTGCCGCAGATCTGAATATCCCTATGTCCTTCGAATACCTTGCCCTCGATGGCAAAAAAGTCGAGTCCAGCGTATTCAACCATAAAAGCAGCTTAGAGTTGGCGCCCGGCACCCACAAAATCGCCATTCGCTACCACGAAATGGTGGAAGACGATTTTAGTGACAGCCAAACCTTTGTTAAGTCATCTCCTTTTATTGTGACCTTAGAGGTTGATGGCGATCATCAATACTATTTACAAGCCGCTGAAGGCAAAGTCGTTAAAAAGCCTAAAGTGTTTGCCCAAAATCCCCAAGTCGTGTTAACCCGCTCCGACAAAGGTCAGGTTAATTACCAAGTGGCAAACACCGATATTGAAGAAGAAGGCTTTGTCTCTCGTCTCTTTAGCGGTAACCAAGCGGTAGATGTGTCAGGCACAGCAGCCGCAGTAACAGGCGCAGCAGGCACAGCAGCGGTGGTTGCCGCGCCAGCACCCACTTCGGCGCAGGCAGCAGTTAAGGCAACCTCATTAACCGCTCCGGTTGATACTTCTAAAGCGGCTGGCGCAAATCCACAGCAGATGTTGCAATACTGGTGGTTACAAGCCGATGAGAAAACACGTAAAGAGTTTATGAGCTGGGCTATTTCACAACTCTAATCCAGATGATCCCATTGGTTTATCACGCCAGCTACTCCAAGCTGGCGTTACCCGCCCATCACCGCTTTCCCACAACCAAATACGCACGTCTTTATCAGTATCTGCTCGATAATCAACTGGCTGTTGCGGATCAATTTCATACTCCCTCGCCGATGACGGCTGAAGATGTAATGCAGGTGCATCAGCAAGATTATGTCGAACAATTTATTCAAGGTACCTTAGCCAACACGGCCTTAAGACGCATCGGCTTTCCATGGAGTCAAGCCTTGGTCGAGCGAACCTTGCACTCGGTATCGGGGACGAGTTTAACCGCAAGCTTGGCACTACAAACGGGTATCGCCCTTCACTTAACCGGTGGCTATCACCATGCTCATTATGACTTTGGCAGTGGTTACTGTATTTTCAATGACTTGATTATCGCCGCCCGCAAACTTATCGCCGAGCAGCAACTGCATAAGGTATTGATTTTTGATTGTGACGTGCACCAAGGAGACGGCACTGCTACCCTCAGCCATAGGCATCAAGGCATTATCAGTTGTTCCATCCACTGCAAAGAGAATTTCCCCAGCCGTAAACAACAGTCACACTATGATATTGAACTAACGAAAGGTGCTGATGATAGCGCCTATCAGGAAACCGTCGAACAGACTCTCGAGCTGCTTATTCGGCTCCATCAACCAGATTTAATCCTGTATGACGCTGGTGTTGATATTCATCAGGACGATGATTTAGGCCATTTACAGATCAGCCAAGAAGGGCTCTATCAACGTGATGTTACTGTGCTCTCCATGGCAAAAGCGGCAAATATTCCTGTTGCTGCGGTAATTGGCGGCGGCTACAGCCGAGACGAACTACAATTAAGCCAAAGACATAGCCAACTTTTTATTGCAGCCAACCATTTGTGGTAGCAAACTCAATAAAAATCATCATGGAGCACAGCGATGCAACTCGAAATCCGCAACTATTACGAAGTTCTCTTAATGGAAATGTTATCCGATGAAGGCCTGATGGATGAATTGCCGGAGGATTATTTAGCCGATCTCTGCTGTGTGACACTCAATCAACTGCCCGTGCGTTATATTCGCCATTTAGTCGACACTTATTTCTTTGAAGATTATGATGAATTGCAGGAACTTAAACGCGAAATACAGGCTGCACTCGAAAAATCGCGAGCCTTTTTAAAACAGAATTTACAAAAAAGAATGCAGCAGGAAGAAGCCAACAGCTAAGTCATACGGTATAGGGCATCGCTACATCGATTTGCAACAAGGTTTTACGAGTAAATTCTGCAGTGTTGCTAAATGCTAAGCTGAGCAGTTATTGCTAATCAGTGAGTTAAAGATAAAGAAGATTGGAAAATGATGGGGAGATTTGGAGGTTCCCCTAGAGCCGACACCCCGGCACACGAGTCGCTTGCTGCGGTTGCTCCCTTCCGGGCCTGGCCGAGTTCACAAGTTATCATTGCGGGGGGACCCTAGGGTCACCATAACTTCAAGTGGATCACCAAAAGGATCATCACCGAACGACGCGGATTATCCCCTATGACCTCTATGGGATCAAGTGCTAATCCGCCCGTTTGATAAATATCCGGTTTAAATGGACAATCTATAGGCAAACCTAAGTATTGAAAATGATAAAAGCCTGCAAAGCAGGCTTTTTATTCGCTAAAAGATGTCAAGCTAACGCAAATGACTCAAGACAATGCCAAGGCGTTACAGCTTAATCATATGACGATTTTGCTCAATCAGCTTAGCACCGATCCCTGAGACATTTGCTAACTCATCAATAGTCTTAAATTGCCCATTTTGAGTGCGATAATCTATGATTGCCTGCGCTTTAGCGGCACCAATCCCCTTTAGCAGTTGTAATTGCTCAGTTGAAGCGGTATTGATGTTGACTTGAGCTGCGTCTGGCAATGCTTGTTTAGCATCGCTTGCCATATTTTTGGCCTCAGTTTTCGCTTGGTTTTGCACCTTACTCGCTTCTTTTACCGGATCAGCTGCCATTACTGGCAAGGTTAACAGGGCAGAAAATGCAATAGCAGATACCATCGCAGGTAAACTAGGTTTTAGTTTCATAATGCTTCCTCTCTCCTTGATATTCGGCCTTTCGTCCAACTTCCGTGGCCTCCAATCAAACATAGACGAAGCTTTTATGAATTTCCAAACGCCAAAGTACAAATATTACCTCTGGCTTAAATATGTAACTTTAGAGCAATGAATTTACAGATAACAATGAAGAAAAAGGATGCGGTTAATGCATCCTTGTTATAAAAATTATCCATAACCAGCTAAACAATCGTTGCTAATGCCTGGCTTAAATCAGCAATAATATCGTCGCAATCCTCCAAACCGACAGAAATTCTCAGCAGATTATCCCCAATGCCCGCAGCTGCCCGCGCTTCTGGGGAGTAAGGAGAGTGGGTCATTGAAGCCGGATGCTGAATAAGGGATTCCGCATCGCCCAAACTAACCGCAATTGAAAATAATTTAAGCTTGCCAACAAACGCCATAGCCTGAGTAAAATCCGCAGCTAATTCAAAGGCGATCACCCCTCCTGCTCGCTGCATCTGCTGACCAATAAATTGATGACCCGAATGGGATTTAAGCCCTGGATAGTACACTCGCGTCACCGCAGGGTGTTGCTCTAAAAACTCAGCAACCCGCTGGGCACTCTCGCAATGGCGCTGTAAGCGCACATCGAGAGTTTTAAGTCCCCGTAGAATAAGCCAAGCATCATGGGGTGAGATCACTGCACCGATATCCTTTAGGATTTCATACTTCACTCTGTGAAGTTGCTCTTCGCTGCCACAGACGATGCCCGCAATCACATCACCGTGACCATTTAAGTATTTAGTCGCGCTGTGAACCACTAAATCAATGCCTAGTGCAATCGGTTGCTGCAGTAGCGGCGTCATAAAAGTATTATCGACAATGCTAACTAATTGATGCCGCTTCGCAATATCGGCAATAGCTCTAAGATCAAACACCTGCAGATGAGGATTGACCGGCGTTTCACAAAAAATCACCCGAGTGTTCGGTTTGATTGCCCGCTCAATTGCCGCTAAATCGGTAAAGTCGACTAAGGTGACTTCGATGCCAAAACGGGCAAATTGGCTGGTCATAAGTGCAAAAGTGCAACCATATACCGCATTAGAAGCCACTAAATGATCGCCCATCTGCAAATTAGCGAGCAATGCCGCCGACACAGCCCCCATACCTGACGCCGTTGCCGCCGCCGCTTCAGCCCCTTCTAAAATCGCCATTTTACGCTCAAGTTCGGCCACAGTTGGATTACCAAGACGGGTATAAATATAACCGGGCTCGTTACCCGCAAAACGCTCGCCACCTTGCTGCGCCGATTCAAATACAAAAGTTGCAGTTTGATAAAGTGGTGTGACTAACGAACCGAAGGCCTCTCGCTCATGTCCTGCATGAATGGCTTGGGTCGCCGCTTTCCACATCTTGCTCGATTCATCTTGCATTGCTTACTCCTTGTTATGCCATTACATCATTCGATTCTTGATTGATTGTTCGAGGAATGATGATTTGCTTGTGTTTTTAGTCCATATAGATAAGTTAATAAAACATTAGCCCTATCGAATAAGCACTAACATACCCTGCTGAACAGTTGAAACCAGTGCAACGGTGAAAATAGCAACAGAACCACTGTAACTAAGTTGTTACATTCAGGCGTTTGGGGCAGAACATCGGCGATAAAAAATGCGCTAATGACAGAGTCATTAGCGCATTAGCATTTAGCCTAAAGTGCACTCGCGGTTTTGTGCATTCGGCTATGTTATTTGTCTTTTGCCGTTGAGCTGGTTTTTAGCTCAGCAGCCTCTAATTGGCTCTTAAGCGCATCACGCCCATCTTTGGTCAATAACTTACCAGCAAACTGCTTAAGCTCAATCAACAAATCTTGATGAACTTTCGATAATTTGGGGCGCTGCTCTTCCCTAAAACCGATTGGCCGACACAGTGCCATGGCCTGATATCCTAGGCGCGCCGTTAACAAACCGCCCCCTAATCCTTGGGCAAGCCGCGCGGATAATTTACCGGTCATCTCGACCGACAGCAATTGAGTTCCTAAGTCCGTGACTAACTCACTGGTGCCAGCATAAATAATGTTAATCACTATGCTGCGAATGAGTTTAATCCGGCTCCAATAGCCTAACTCTATCCCATAACAGGCAGCGACATCACGCAGCATTCGCTGATTACGCCAAAGAATGATCGCCATATCCAATGCAGCAAGCGGGCTAGCAGCCAATAACACTGCTGATTCAGCCGCATATCGACGCACGACTTTTTTGGCGAGTTCATCCCGCTCCGTTAGGACTAAGTCCTCAAATAACAGCACTTTTTCGGCATCGTTATGTTCATCTTTTAACGAGTGACGCAGCCGTTGTAATCCTTGGCTATCGGGGTAATGCCGTACAATATTATCGATAAAGCTATCGGCCTCACCCATTTGCATACTCAGGGCAAGCCTTGCACCTGTATCCTGGGTATCGGCAACCTGTTTTAAGCGTTTTAATTTTCGATACTCGCTAACGGCACCGACTATAGCCCAGCTCCCGACTAAACCAAGCACCACACCATAAAAACTAAATAGCCAAGGACTGGCAACCCAAGCATCCCGCAAACCAAGGCCTATTTGCACTAGCGAGAGTAGTATTAATGCCATTAGTGATAAGCGTGCCAACCAAGACCAGCGGCGAGATTGATGTAATTTAGGGCGTATCGATGCCACATCTAACACCTGCGGTTGAGCAGCTAACGTCTCTTCAACAACGTCATCAATCGCCTTTATCGGGGTTTGTGGCGCAAACATTTGCGCACTTTTTAACTCATCTGTTACAGACTGTAGTTTGACCTGTTCAGCATCAAATACTTGCTGCTTTTTAAGCGCTTGAGTTGTAATCGGAGCGACAGACTGCTCCGACTCATTTATTTGAGACTCAGTTGAATGTGGTAACGGGTCTTTTCTCATTCCAGTTTATCCCCCACAAGATACTGCAGAAGGTGATCAAGACGGATATGGTCAAAATGCACCGAAGATGGATCAAGATTACGGTTATCCGGCGGTGCAAAACCGATAAAATTAAAGCCTTGCTCACGCCAAAAAGTGGACTCAGGTAAGCGAGTGGGCACTTCGCCGGGAAACAGTGTCAGGGCTTGGCCATTCAATCCTGTGCCCTGCACGACTTCCACATCCCCATCTTGAGTGGTCACCATACCGTGGCGTGTGGCCTTAATCGCACTAATGGCCATGGTTTCGACTTTACAACCATCAAAACTAGCAAAGTGCTGACTGTGCTTGAGCATATCCGTTAACAGCGACAACACATGACTTTGTTGATCCCGCGTGACATGGTCAACCTTACTGGCGGCAAAGAGCAAACGGTCAATCCGCGGCGCAAAAAGCCGACGTAAATAACTGGATTGTCCGTATTGAAAACTCTCCATAATGGCATTTAGCGCCGCGCCCATATCTTCAAATTGTGATTTGCCACGATTTAACGCACTGAAGCAATCAACGAGCACCACCTGACGATCAAACCCTGCGAAATGTTGTTTATAAAAAGGTTTAACAACCTTAGCGACATACTCTTGATAGCGCTTTTCCAGCACATGAAAAGCGCTGTGCTTCTCACTTTGTTTAAGGTTGCTCCACTGAGCATCAGTCACAGATAACAGAGGGAAAAACGCCAGCAGCGGTGCACCTTGCCACTCACCGGGTAATAACATACGCCCCGGTTGCGCTTGGTAATACCCCTGCACATGCACTAAATCCTGTAATAACTGCTGATATTGATCGGCAAGTCGTTTCAGTTCCGCTTCATCGGCCATCGCCGCTAAATTGAGTGCATTTAACGATGTTTCAAAACCAGCATATAAAGGTGAACTCTTCAAAACCGCAAGCCGTTGCTGCTGGGCAGTACACCACTCAATATAGTTTTGGCGCAGCATAGGTAAATCTAACAGCCACTCCCCTGGATAATCCACAATATCTAAATATAGCGTTGCGGTATCGGCAAACTTGGCGAGTAATCCCTTTTGCGGCCGATATTTAATCGCTAGACGCAACTCTGAAATGGTGCGAGTCGATTCAGGCCAAGTAGGAGGATTCGAAGTCAGCGCTAACATAGCGCCCTGATAATCAAAACTCGCGATTTCAAGATCCGGCTGCATCGCTCGCTTAACCCCAAGCAAACGTTGTTCACGGCTCACCTGCCAAAGAGGCAAACCATGTTGGCGAGAATGCGATGCAGATGATGCAGCACCGCTATTGAGTAATTGATTGACTAACCCTGTAATAAAAGCCGTTTTTCCCGCTCCCGATAACCCTGTTACTGCAAGTCGCAAATGCCTATCGGCCGTTCTGTGGAGCAAAGATTGACTCTTTTGCGTGATTTTGTGGATCGATACATCAAGCATTCCCATAAGGATTTCCCTAAATGTTGAATGAGATAACTATATACTGGAATCAACGAGAGATGACACTGGAATCAACGAAAGATAAAACAACAAGGGCGGACATGGCCGCCCTTTAGAGGGATTACAAGCTATTGATTTGTCTTTTTAAATCAAAATTGTCAGACGTCACATGGCGCTCAAGGTTTTGCAATCTCACCTCAAGGCTCCTAAACTGACGATTCACATCGCTTAGCGCCTGTTTAGCTGGCTCTCCCGACTGCCAAGGTTTCTTCTTCACTTCAATGTCATCCCTAACAGAGCTATTTTGAGGTTTGATATCGAGTATCACCCATAACGCCACATAGATGATAAAGACAACACCCGAACCACCTAATAGAAAGATAGAAACAGCAAGTACGCGTACTAACCAAGTTTCAATCGCAAAGTACTCAGCAATCCCTGCACACACTCCGGCGATTTTACCTGACTGGGGAATACGGTACAAAGTTCGACCACTAGATCCTCTCATGTTTCCCCCTCCATTCAGGCGATTCAGAATCGAGAATCGCCTCTAAGGTTTCGATACGCGCAGCCATTTTATCGGCTTTCGCAATCAAGTCATTCAGCTGTGAAAACTCTTCCTCAGTGAGTCCCTGGCTCACTTGTCGCTTACTGCGATAATGAAGAACTAACCATATAGGCGCCACCACTATCATAAAGATGATAATCGGAGCCATTAGTATGTCCATATCCATAACTCACCTCTAAAATGTTATTCTTTTGACTTTGTGGGAGCTTTGCCTTTCACTTTTGCCTTGAGCGCTTCCAACTCAGCATTGACTGAATCTTCAGCTTCTAATGCCGCAAACTCATCAGCTAAGGTTTTTTTGCTGCCAAGATCGTAGGATTCAACCTGCGCTTCTAATCCTTCAACACGGCGTTCATATTGCTCAAACTTAAGCATGGCATTATCAATTTTGCTTGAGTCTAACTGCTTTTTCACTTCTAAACGTGATGACGCAGTTTGAGTGCGCAAAATAATGGTCTTTTGGCGCGCTTTTGCATCTAACAGTTTTTCCTGTAACAGGCTCACTTCATCTTTTAAACGAGCGATATGCTCATCCAGCACTGCCAACTCTTGGTTTAAAGTATCCACTAAACCCGCCGCTTTTTGTTTTTCAACTAAAGCCGCTTTGGCTAAATCTTCGCGGTCCTTTGAAAGTGCCAGTTCCGCTTTATCCTGCCAATCCTGAACTTGCTCCTCGACTCGGCTGATACGGCGATGCAATTCTTTCTTTTCAGCCAATACCTTAGCTGAGGTTGAACGCACTTCTACCAGTGTATCTTCCATTTCTTGGATGATCAGGCGAACCATTTTTTCAGGGTCTTCGGCTTTGTCGAGTAATGCGCTGATATTAGAGTTAATGATATCGGCGAAACGAGAGAAAATACCCATAATGCTATCCTCAAATTGATGTTGGTCTCGCTTAAGGTAATACACTAACTGTGCCAACTTTTATTTATTATTTAAATTCAATTAGATAAACAAAATTTTAACTTTTCCTTTATTTTACAACGCAAGCCACTTATTATGATTTTCACCAAAATTTAGCGTTAAAGACTAAAAAATATCGTGGATAATAAATTTCAGCAAGACAATCTAATCGGTCAATCAAACGCCCTACTTGAAGTATTAGAGCACGTCTCACAAATCGCTCCGTTATCAAAACCTGTACTGATCATTGGTGAACGAGGCACAGGTAAAGAGCTGATTGCCGAACGCCTACATTATCTGTCTAAGCGCTGGGATCAAAATTTTATTAAGCTAAATTGTTCATCTTTGAGCGAAAACTTGCTTGAAAGTGAATTATTTGGCCACGAATCTGGGGCCTTTACAGGTGCTAAAGGTAAACACGAAGGCCGTTTTGAACGGGCTGATGGTGGAACACTGTTTCTTGACGAGTTAGCCAATACCTCTGGATTGATTCAAGAAAAACTACTGCGAGTTATCGAGTACGGTGAATTTGAACGTGTCGGTGGCAGTAAAACCATTCAAGCGGATGTGCGCCTTATCTGCGCCGCCAACGAAGATTTACCCTCACTGGCCGAGGCCGGTGAATTTCGGGCCGACTTACTCGATCGTTTAGCCTTCGATGTGATCACACTGCCGCCACTACGTTGTCGTCCAGAAGATATCATGACATTAGCCGAATACTTTGCAGTGGGAATGGCTCGGCAACTCAAACTCGAACTCTTTAGTGGCTTTAGTGCAAATGCCATCGAGCAGCTCATGAGTCATGACTGGCCCGGTAATATTCGTGAGCTTAAAAACGTAGTTGAGCGCAGTGTTTACCGTAATTGCGGTGAAAATCGTCCCATCGAGCACATTATTCTCGACCCTTTCGCCTCCCCGTACCGGCCGACAACTCGAGTGCGCACTCTTGAGCGTCAGGTGGTGCCCACACCGCACTCAACCATCATAAGCCCTCCCACCGTTACGGCAAAAACCGATATTGATGTCATTGCACCTAGTGAAGCGCCGTTAAATGACTTTAGTTTTCCATTAGACTTTAAAGAACAAACCGAGCGTTATGAGATGGAGCTTATTCAGCAAGCCTTATCGGCGAGCCAATATAATCAAAAGAAGACCGCTGAAATCTTGGGGTTAAGTTATCATCAGCTACGTGGCATTCTAAAAAAATACAATTTGCTCGATAAAGCATAAGCTGATTGCCCATGGGCGAGATGCACTGCTAAAATAGTCGTTCATAGTCGATAAAATAATGATTTATAAATGAGTGTGCTAATTAGACGCCTGTGCCTAGCAACTGCGGTATTCTGCATGAGTGGGTTGTTGGTTGCATGTGGCCCCCAACGACTTCCTTCTGGTTTGGTCTATTGTTCCGAAGGGAATCCCGAGTCTTTTAATCCGCAGTTGGTGACCTCAGGCACTACGATCGACGCCACTTCACACCTGATTTATAGCCGCTTAGTAGACTATGACGCGCTCTCTGGTCAGTTGGTTCCGGCCTTGGCAACCAGTTGGGCTGAAAGTGATGATGGTCTTAGTTATCGTTTTACGCTCAGGGAGGATGTTAAGTTTCAGCATTCTTCCCGTTTTACGCCAAGTCGCTCATTTAACGCCGACGACGTACTGTTTTCCTTCAATCGAATTATCGATAAGCATCACCCTTACCATGGTGTGTCACGCACTGGTTATCCCTTTTTTCAAAGCATTGGTTTTTCTGAACAAGTTAAAAGTGTTGAAAAAATCAATGACTATGAAGTCATCTTTCGCTTAGCCCGTAAGGATGCTTCATTTTTATCGAATTTAGCGACTGACTTTGCCGTTATTCTCTCCAGTGAGTACGCCGAACAACAACTTGCACTAGGTCACCCGGAAAATGTTGACCATTTTGCCATTGGTACAGGGCCTTTTACTTTAGTGCATTACGCCAAAAACGAATATATTCGCTATCGCCGTAATCCGGATTTTTGGGGAGAACCCGCCAATGTCGAGATGTTGGTCTATGATATCACCCCAAAAAGCACCGTGAGATTAGCAAAGTTAATCGCGGGTGACTGCAGTGTTTCAGCCCTGCCAAAAGCAGGGGAACTTCCCGTTATTAAGCAACATGAACAGCTCAATATCGAATCACAACCCGGCCTTAACGTAGCATTTTGGGCATTTAACACTCAAAAAGCGCCATTAAATGATGTTCGAGTTCGCCGCGCGCTCGCCCATGCGGTGGATAAACAAAATATCTTACGTGCTGTGTATCAAAACACCGCAATAGAGGCGATAGGCGTACTTCCACCAGCCTCTTGGGCCTACGACAGCAATAAGAAGCTACTCGATTATAATCCCCAAAAAGCCAGAGACCTGCTAAAAGAGGCAGGTATTAACAATCTCAGCATCGATATTTGGGCAATGCCTGTTGCGAGAGCTTATAATCCTAATGCACTGAAAACAGCTGAGTTAATTCAATCTGATTTGGCCAATATCGGTGTTAAAGTCAACATAATCAGTTACGACTGGAGTGTCTTTACCCAAAGATTAAGTCGAGATGAATACGATTCAGTGCTCATCGGCTGGAACGCCGATAACAGTGATCCCGATAACTTTTTCACGCCACTGCTTAGCTGCGCGTCGATGCAATCAAACAACAACCGCTCTCGCTGGTGCAATAAACAGTTTGATACCATTCTAGACAGAGCAAGAGAAGTCTCAACACAAGCAGAGCGCAAACAAATTTATCAAGAAGCCGAAGCATTCATCGCCGAGCAAGTACCAATGCTGAGTTTGGCTCATGCCAAACGGGTCGCTTTAACGCGTAATAATGTACATAATATGCAACTCACGCCTTTTGGCGGCATTTCCTTTACAAAAACCAGCCAAACCACACAGGAGACTAACTGATGTTAAGATACCTGTTACGGCGCCTCAATTTATTCCTAGCGACTTCACTCGTCATGATTGGTGTCCTATTTTATGCAACAGGTTTGTTCCCCATTGAACGCACCTTTGCCCTCACAGGAATACATTCACCATCGGCAGCTCAGCTTAGCCAAATCGAACAAGACTATAAGTTAGATAGCAACAAGGCGTTGCAGTTTATTGCTTATTTGCAGCAAAGGCTGAGTGGTAACTTAGGGGTTTCAGTGACGTCCCATCAAAGCGTTGCAGAGGAGTTAAGTACCGTACTCCCCGCCTCCTTCGAGCTCGCAGTCATGGCCGCGGTAATCGCCATTGGTTTAGGCGTGCCTTTGGGCGTTTTGGCTTCACAAAGTCAGCATAAACTCACCCAAAATACCATTATGGCTATTACTCTTACGGGTTACTCTGTTCCAGTCTTTTGGTTGGGACTGTATTTATCGCTTTGGTTTGGTGTCGATCTCGGTTGGTTGCCAATATCGGGGCAACTCAATCTTTTATATGAGATAAAACCCGTCACTGGTTTTATGCTGGTCGATATCCTACTGTCTGATTCGGAGTATCGCATATCGGCGTTTAAGGATGCACTGCTACACATTATTCTGCCAGCGACAACGCTCGCAGTGCTGCCTTTTACTGTGGTAGTACGTAGCACACGTTCTGCAATGATGAATGTGATGAACCAAACCTTTATCCGCGCAGCCGAAGCCAGAGGCATGCACACCAATACCATTATTTTACGCCATGCCTTACCCAACGCGCTTATCCCTGTATTAAAGCACTTAGGTTTAATGCTAGGTGCCTTTGCTAGCTATGCTATTGTTGTTGAAGTGATATTTTCATGGCCAGGTGTAGGCTCTTGGTTAGTATCAGGAATTTATCAGCGGGATTACACGGTTATTCAAGGTGGAATATTGGCTGTCGCCTTGCTGATCATCTTTTTAAGTATTTTGATTGAAGTGCTACATACCGTCTTCAATCCATTAAGCAGAAAAGATCTTTATGCCTCCAGTTAAAATTTATCAGGAAGATCAAATTGCTTCCCCAATGATGCGGGTCTGGCAAAATTTTTCGGCAAACCCTTTTGCCTTGGCGGGATTGTGGACCATTATTTTTCTGCTGCTGCTCACCCTCTTTGGTCCAATGATTGCGCCTTTCGCACCAGAGGCTCAAGATCCACGCGCCCTATTGTTACCTCCCTCATGGGATCCTTCCGGCACTGTGGCGCATTTTTTAGGCACCGACGATCTTGGCCGGGATATTTTTAGCCGCTTGCTACATGGCGCGCATTTAACCTTTGGCATGGCATTAATGATTGTCGGTACAGCTCTGTTTACTGGATTTATCATCGGCTCACTTTCCGGCATGATGCGTGGATTAAAGTCTAGTATTTTGGGCCATTTGCTCGATGCATTGCTGTCAATCCCTTCGCTTCTGATGGCGATTTTAGTGGTTGCCGTTATGGGGCCAGGACTTGAAAACGTGTTTTGGGCCGTAGGCATTGCCTTGACGCCACAGTTTGTCCGCTCTATTCATCAATCGGTCCATGAAGAATTACAAAAAGAATATGTTACCGCTGCCCGTTTGGATGGAGCCAATTCAATGCAGATTTTTTGGTATGTGATCATGCCAAACGTCTGGGAAGTAGTGATTATTCAAACCACGTTAGCCATTTCTGCCGCGATTTTAGATATTGCTGCCCTCGGCTTTTTAAGTCTTGGTGCTCAAGCCCCTAGCCCAGAATGGGGCGCTATGGTGGCGCAAGGCATGGATAATTTATTGACCGCACCTTGGACTGTAACTATTCCAGGGCTAGCGATTCTCTTTAGTGTGCTTGCCATTAACTTGGTAGGCGATGGCTTGAGATCGGCGCTTGCGCCCATCAGAAACTAACCTATGCCATTACTCGACGTTAGAAACCTGACTATTGAACTCGACACGCCCCACGGCAAAGTGCGAGCTCTTGAGAAAGTAAGCTTGACCTTGAATGCGGGTGAAATCCACGGCCTAGTGGGTGAATCCGGCTCGGGCCGAAGTCTACTCGCCAGAGCTATTCTAGGGATCCCTGGCCCCAACTGGACCATTACTGCCGACCGCATGATGTGGGATGGTAACAATCTGATGGCCATGACCTCGAAGGAGCGCCGTAATCTGATGGGCTCAGATATGGCGATGATATTCCAAGACCCATCAGGCAGCCTTGATCCTTCGCAAACCGTGGGTAGCCAGCTGATGCAGGCCATGCCTAAGAATCCTAAAGCTTATTTTTGGCAAAAGCACAAACATGCCAAACTCACGGCGCAGAAATGGCTACACAAAGTTGGCATTAAAAATCCGCAAAAAGTCATGTCCAGCTATGCATGGGAATTATCCGAAGGCGAATGCCAAAAAGTGATGATCGCCATGGCAATTGCCAACCAGCCTAGATTATTAATTGCAGATGAGCCGACAAACTCGATGGAGCTGAGTACTCAGGCGCAGATATTTCGCCTACTATCACAGCTTAACCAACTGCAAAATGTGTCAATCTTAATCATCAGTCATGAGCTTGAGACCCTCGCCCAATGGTGCGATCACTTATCGGTACTCTATTGCGGCCAAGTGATGGAGTCAGGGCCGACGGATGAATTAATTAATCAGCCCTATCATCCTTACACTAAGGCACTCTTGGATAATATGCCGGATTATTCGGGGATAGAGGCGCACAAGGCCATTATGCCAACACTGCCAGGCTCGGCGCCAGCACTCCAACATCTCCCCATTGGTTGTCGCTTAGGGCCAAGATGTCCTGAGGCGCAAAAGAAATGTGTTAATCAGCCAAGTTTGAGTCATTCAAGAGACCGCTACTTTGCCTGCCATTTCCCTTACCACGGTGAAACGACAAATGACGACTCCACTGCTTAAAGTTAACGATCTCTTTAAAAGGTATGATACTGGTTATAAAGGCTTTACCCGCCAATATAACGATGCCTTAGCCCCGGTTTCCTTTGAACTCAATCGCGGTGAGACCTTAGCCATCGTGGGTGAAGCTGGCTCAGGTAAAAGTACTCTTGCACGTATTTTAGTGGGCGCAGAACCGCGCAGCGGCGGTGAAATTTACTTCGAAGGCGAAGCCTTAGACAGCCGTAATATCAAACAACGCTGCCGCCTTATTCGGATGATTTTTCAAGATCCTAATACCTCGCTCAACCCAAGGCTCACCATTGGTCAGTTACTCGATGAACCATTGCGCTTTAACACTCAGCTATCTGCCAAAGAGCGTAATTCTCAAGTAATTGAGACATTAAGGAAAGTCGGTTTATTACCTGAACATTCTGACTTTTATCCGCATATGATTTCTGAAGGCCAAAAACAGCGGGTTGCCGTGGCGCGTGCGCTAATGCTCAACCCCAAAATCATTATCGCCGATGAAGCGTTGACCGCTTTAGATCTGTCCGTACGCTCGCAAATCCTCAATTTGCTACTGAAATTGCAAAAAGACTTAGGCTTGTCATATATTTTTGTGTCCCATAACCTCAATATTATTCGCCATGTTAGCGATAAAATTATGGTTCTTCATAAAGGCGTTATGGTTGAGAAAGCTCTAACAGAACAGATATTTAATTCACCGCAGCACGAATATACCCAAAGGCTTATTCAGGAGCAGAGCCTGTTTGTTCATAAGCGTTAAACTGCTCCAACCACTTAAATATTCAGGCAAATTGGCTAAAAATAGATGCCATTTAATCGCCGAAGTATTTATCCTATTGGTCATTTTGATAGAAGAAGCTTAAACATGATTATCAAACCCAAAATTCGTGGATTCATTTGTACCACTACTCATCCCGTTGGTTGCGAAGCTAACGTTCAAGAACAAATTGCCTTAACCAAAGCGAAGGGCAAAATCGCCAACGGGCCTAAAAAAGTCCTCGTTGTTGGTTCATCAAGTGGTTATGGCCTGTCTTCACGCATTGCCGCCGCCTTTGGTAGCGATGCAGCAACTATTGGTGTGTTCTTCGAAAAACCAGGTACAGAAGCTAAGCCAGGTACTGCTGGCTGGTACAACTCTGCCGCTTTCGACAAGTTTGCCAAAGCTGAAGGTTTGTACTCTAAGAGCATCAACTGCGATGCCTTTAGCCATGAAGCTAAACAAAAAGTCATTGAGCTAATCAAGCAAGATTTAGGTCAAGTGGATATGGTGGTGTATTCATTAGCATCACCTGTGCGCAAACTGCCTGACTCTGGTGAGCTGGTGCGCTCAGCGCTCAAACCAATTGGTGAGACTTACACTGCAACAGCCGTTGATACAAATAAAGACTGCATTATTGAAGCGACAGTTGAGCCCGCAACAGAGCAAGAAATTGCCGATACAGTAACAGTGATGGGCGGCCAAGATTGGGAATTGTGGATTAACGCGCTCGCCGAGGCTGGCGTATTGAGCGACAACTGCAAGACCGTTGCCTATAGCTATATCGGTACAGAGTTAACTTGGCCAATCTACTGGCATGGCGCATTAGGTAAAGCCAAAATGGATTTAGACCGTGCTGCAAAAGCCTTAAACGATAAGCTCTCAGTGACAGGCGGTAGCGCCAACGTTGCCGTGCTCAAAAGCGTTGTCACTCAAGCCAGCTCAGCCATCCCAGTGATGCCACTGTATATTGCAATGGTGTTTAAGAAGATGCGCCAAGAAGGCCTGCACGAAGGCTGTATGGAGCAAATCTATCGAATGTTCAGTGAGCGTCTGTTCCGTGCCGATGGTGCAAAACCTGAGACCGACAGCGACAACCGTCTGCGTTTAGACGATTGGGAACTGCGCGAAGATATCCAGCAGCATTGCCGTGATCTGTGGCCACAAGTGACCACTGAAAATCTATCAGAGCTGACCGATTATCAAGAATATAAAGCCGAGTTTATTAAACTTTTCGGCTTTGGTATTGAAGGCATCGACTACGACGCTGATGTGAATCCGTACGTTGAGTTCGATGTGATCGAGCTGTAATCGTCACGATTACAGCTTGCTTTTAAACGCCACCCTCGGGTGGCGTTTTTATTTGCTGCAAACCCATGGCAATAGGCTAGAATAGCATGACCATTCAACACTAAATAAGGATAAAGAATGAAGATCAGTGCACGTAATACCCTAAGTGGCACTATTACCGCAATCGAAATTGGCTTTGTAAACAACGAAGTCACTATCGAACTGGCACCGGGCGTAGTGTTAACCTCCGTCGTAACTAAAGCCTCCTGTGAGCGTTTAAACTTGAAGGTGGGTGATTCGGCTTACGCACTCATTAAAGCCAGCAGCGTGATGATTGGCGTGGATGATTAAGCTGCTGAAATAGCGCCCATATCGTTTGATAACGCACAAACAAAAAGGCCAAGTAAACACTTGGCCTTTTCTATTTGATTTGTCTCGTCCTGAAATACGTTGACATAAAGAGGACTTCTTTATGACAACATCAATTAACTCAAGCCGTAAGCGCACACAACGAGATTACACCTTAGCCTTTAAATTAGGCG
>NZ_JAMDJP010000035.1:0-45537 GCF_023475945.1 Shewanella sp. 8A | reverse complement strand
GCTGGATGGTAAACGGGAAAGGGCATATCCACGAGTCCTTAAAATGAGCAAAAACAAGTTTCCGGTTAGACCAAAGAAAAATGCCGTTCACTCTTAAGTGAACGGCATTAGCCAATAGGCGGTTTTTTATTATCGATACACTTTTATTTCAGTTGGGTTAACACTAAAACAGGTTTATCGTCGCTGCTGAGTAATGTCAGACGTCCTTGCACTAATTTGGCCTTAGCGACCAGTGGTAGTGCTTGCATGACTTTATGCTCTTGCTGCATCAATGAATCGACACAGGCTTTCATGGTGCTGCCACCAGGGATGATTTTCAGCTCTTGCCCTTGCTGGTTATATTGGCCAAAAAAGTTATTGCAGCTGTTATTGCCAGAAAGCTTACCTTCTGCATCGAAGGTGATTTGAGCTGGGCTGTAATCAACAGTCGGTTGTCCTTGGACTGCTTCAATATGCCAGCTTCCCTGTAATGACACAGTGTCTTGATGGGCGACGTCAGTACTCTGACAAGCCGTTAAGCCAAAAAGTAATGCGCTTAATAGAAATGTTTGTTTTAACATTGTCTCAGTTCCTTTTTCGATATTCATGGCAATAGTGTACAAGTTTAGCGAGAGATAAAAAGAGGTTTATATGCAAGATAGTATTAAAAGCACTATGAATTTGTTGAAGTTTTTACATTGGTTAGGGGTTTTGATGTTAGTTTGTGGACTTGGGTTTTATATGTTGACTCAATGGAGTCTAGAAATCAGTGGGATGTTATTGATCGCAAGCTTAATTGGCTTAGGCTTAGTGTTGATGTCACCTTATCCTGTGGTGTTATTTATCCAATGGGCGAAGCGTCAGGATGAGTTGCCAAAATAATAGCGTTTGCGACTTTTACAACTCGGCCGAGTCTGCAGCGGGGTTGTTATAAAGCTCGGCATTGATCCCTTTTGCCTGATTACTGCTCGATTGTGTTGGCTCTTGCAACATAGATTTTAGTTTACAGCGAGCATCTTCCATCATGGGCGCTAACTTAGCCGTCGATTCAGGGGTAAAGAAACTGTAACTGGAATCGAGTTTAAGGTGATGATTTTGCTGTTCTAATTGTTTTTCGACCCGCTTTATAATGTGCAATATATCGCGTTCGCTATCGACAAAGGCTAACACCACAAACTGAGTCGCGCTGAAATGGGCTGCAACATCGGCGGTGCGAATGGTATCTTGAACCAAATTACCGAGGAGCCTGTGATGTTTCTCTTCTAAGCGTTTTTCCGGCGTGTCAGCTTCAATCAATTCGAAGAAAAGAATCCCCGCATGGGCGCCAAAGCGTCGTCCAAGATTGAGTTGCCTAGGAGCCATCATCATAAAGCCGTAATGGTTGAGCATGCCGGTCTCTTGATCGCGCATTGATAGCGATTCGATTCTATGGTTTTGACATAACAGGGATAATTCCTGCTGAAGCAGGATTTGGAAAGGTTCAAGCATGGCGCTGTTGCTTAAAGGATCGGCCATATGGGGGTTTAACACGCATAGTGAACCAAATTGACTGCCATCTGGCCATGCAATAGGGCGGGACAGAATGTATTGAATTCCGTCAAAATCTCTTGGAAGTTCATCGAGCATAAAGCGGCTTAAATTGAGATAATCTCCGTCTATGTTGCTATTTTTTAATGCTTCAAAGAGCGGGAAGTTATTTGGAAAAAGCGTGCCAGAAGTAAAAAGCGGCGTTTCGCTGACAGAACTGACGATCACTTCAAAACCCGATTGCGTTATCTGTAATACAAACACGTGGGTAGCGCTGTAGTAACTTTTTATTAATTCGCATTGTTGCATCCAACGACCTAAATTGACTTGAAGTAGATCGTTGTCAAGCACACTGATTTGGGGATTGATAGTCTCTGGCAGCATAAAATGGCGAGTGAATGACCTACAATTCAATAAGTGTGGGAAACAATAGCGTTATTAGCAAATTTTTTCCTAAAAGATAAAGTCTTTAGTATTTATTTAAGTATACTGACGCGCTTAAAATCTAGCGATAAGCTCAACTTGGACATACCTCTGATGCAAACGCGATTAGCAACTAAACAAGATGTTGATATATTGGCCGCGTTAGAGCGCCAGCATCTCAATGATGAGTTAATGTCTAATGGTGTCAATTTGGAAGGGCAAGCATTTAATCGTAATGAATTAACTCAGCTAATTGATAAGCATTGGATTGTGGTCGCTGAAATTAACGGACGCATTATAGGTTATGTGATTGCGGGACGTTGGTCGTTTTTTGAGACCTGGCCAATTTATCGCAATTTGTTGAAAAGATTGAATCGAATCAATGGCGATGGTCCTCAATTAACGGTGCAAAACAGCTGTCAATACGGCCCTATCTGGGTTGATAAAGCATATCGTGGCCAAGGCGTTTTTGAGGCACTTGTTACTCGCATTTACCGAGAAGTTGCGCCTAGTTTTACTTATCTGGTGACGTTTATAGCTGATGAAAATGAGCGTTCTTTGGCGGCGCATACTCGTAAAGCTAAAATGCAAGTTGCAGATTTTTTTACTTTTTCTGATAGGGATTATTATATTATGAGTGTTGATATTCGCTCATATGCACTCGCTCATCGTTAACTCGTTTTCCCGCCATATGTTACGTTGTTCTGCTTTCAAAAATCAGTATTTTTTAGGTTGATTGTGTCCTAAAAGATTGATCGACTATGTTCTATTAAATAGTTGGCAATAATAACCCTGATATCATGTTTGAACTTCGAAATTTTCTGGACAGAAGTTTTCTTATCTCTGTACGTGAGTCCTTTATCGCGTTACTGCCATTTATTCTTGTTAACTCACTACTATCACTGGTTATAGCGTTATTAAGTAGTTGGATCCCGGAATGGCAAACAACGGCATTTTTTTATGGCTTAACATTTTTTTCAGTGCAGCTTGCAAAGATATTTCCGTTGCTTGCGCTTATTTCTCTTTCCTTCCATTTTGCCAAATATCTTCAGCTTTCTGCGATTGTTGTGTGCTCAATCTCCTTTAGCATCTTACTGGCTTTGCATGTGCCAACCACAGAGGAAGTACTTAGCATTGATTATGTTTATGTGGTTTTAGGTGATCCTCGAGTGGTTTTATTACCGATTTTAACGGCATATCTATTGCGCATATTGGTTACTTGGCGATGGCTAGACTTAGTAAAAGGAAAAGCATTGAGTCGATACTTAAAACAGCATCTGAATATTTTTTTGCCAGTAGTTATTTGTTTTATGGTTATATTGATGCTTGTTACCGAAGCATCTGCCTTACTTAGTTGGTTTTTTTCGCCACTAATTGATACTTTGCAAACCGCTAGTATTGGGATCCAATTGTTTATCCGTATTTTATTAACCCATGTGCTCTGGAGCTTCGGTGTGCACGGTGATAATGCATACCTACTATTAATTGGTGTCGATAATGGCTTGACTGAGGTTGTACCTAATCTAACCGCTAGTCAATTTATGGATTTGTTTATTCTTTACGGTGGCAGCGGGGCGACTTTATCGCTCATTATTGCTATTTTCATTAGTTCTAAAGACAGTGCAACACGCCATATTGCTAAGATTGCAACGCCCTTTGCATTTTTCAATATCAATGAAATATTGATTTATGGTTTACCTATTATTTTTAACCCTAGATTATTATTGCCATTTATACTCTCGCCCATAGTGAATTTTATATTGGCCTATAGCGCCATCAGTATAGGTATTCTAGAATTTGATGCTCATAGCTTTCCTTGGATAACACCTCCATTTATTAATGCTTATATGGCGAGTGGGCATTTTAGTGCTGTGTTATTTCAATGTTTTTTGATAGCTATCGGTGTGTTGATTTATCTACCATTTGTACAGCGATTTTCTTTAATGAGTGAACACTATGAGTTCGATCGAGAACTTATGAAAAGGATTCAATTTCAAGCAGATATTGAGCTGATGAATGAAACACATTATCTAAAAAAACAGTCAGAGTCTTTAAAGGCTGAAATTAATTTAGAGAAAACCATCAAAGAGGTGTTAGCCGGTGAATTGCAGCTTCACTATCAACCTAAGATTGCTTTAATTGATGGTAAAGTGGTTGGATTTGAGGCGCTAATTCGTCTTCGGGATGAGTATGGGGCCTTAAAAGGCCCTTATTTTATTGATGCGTTTCAACGTGCGGGCTATTCCCACATTATTGATCGTTTTGTAATTAATACCGTTGCAGAAGATCTTGCTCGTTGGGCATTAGAGGGCTTTTTTCCTAAGGTCAGTATCAATATTGACCCAAATAACATCACCGATAGTCAATTATTAGCGATTATGAATGATAGATTAGGTAGTGTTGCTCATCAGGTCGAAATTGAGATGTTAGAATCGGCATTCATGTTGGATATAAGCCGCATTGATAGCAGTATCAAACAGCTTAAGCAGTGTGGTTTCCGTTTTTGGTTGGATGATTTTGGTACTGGGTTTTCGAGTTTAAGTCTACTGAGTCGAATCAATGTCGATGGTATTAAGCTAGATCGCAGTATTCTCGCCAATGCCAGTGAGCCTAAAGGTCGTACTTTATATCTGCAAATTTGCAAGCTTTGTAGTAGTTTAGGTTTTAGCTTGACAGCTGAGGGGGTTGAAACCCGTGTTGAAGCCGAGTTTGTAAAAGAAGCTGGTGTTGCTTATGTGCAAGGTTGGTTATATGCCAAGGCAATGCCAGGACCCGATGCTAAAGCCTTTTGGTTGGAGATAAATGGTGAGTAAATCCTTGGTCAATATCTTGTTGGCTAACTATGCCCAGACTAGTTTATCGGCGTGGGACAACCTGCGCGTATTATTATCCGAGTGTGCCTTGCAGCAATGTGAGGCCCAAGGATTTGAAGTCGATTGCGAAGATAGTCGCCCCCATTATTGGTTACAGATTGAAGATTGTTGGCTCGATTGCGGCCGCACCAATGCTTACAGTGCGGCTATAGTATGTTTAACGCCTGAGGTCGTTCAAGGTGCAAGGATAATTGGCGAACAAGAGTGTGCACTGTTATCCGCTGCGCAGATAAATCTGCTGTGTATGCAAAACGCCCATTTTGACCACTGTTAATCCGGATCACAGAATTAACCATTCCCCCGTCGGGTAATTTCCTTGATAGCCAAAAGGAAGCCGTCCCTGCAAGTACCAGGCAAAACGTTCTTTTGTGAAGTCACAGAGCGTGACTTCGGCTAACAATAAGGTGGCTAAGGTATCGGCATCATCTGCGACTAGTGCGCAAATCTCGGCAACGGTCATTATTTTCCACGTTTCCAGATAGGCGGTTTTCGCTATTTGAGCGACGATTTCACTAGATACTTGGGGCTTTAATCTGTTGGCTTGTTGATGGTCGCTAACACATAAGCTTTCATAGGGTTCAGTGTAGGGCGGTTCGAAAAAACGGCCGGGCTCCCTTTCAAGGCAAGTGGCTATGTCTAGGCTGCCTAAGGTGTTGGCCATGGGCTCGTGATGGCCTACCTTGGTCGCCCAAGAGCAGAATTGGAGTTGTGCGATTAACGGCTTCATTGAGTCTCTGTCTTTTGCCTACAGTGAAAGCCATTTTGTTGAGAGTAATGGGGTTAGGCAATACATCCTAAGCATAAAAAAACCGCCATTAGGCGGTTTTTTCTTGTAAAAGCATGAGCTTAATGTAGATTACAGACCTGCATCGGCGCGCAGTGCGTCAGCTTTATCCGTCGCTTCCCATGGGAATTCGCTGCGGCCAAAGTGACCATAAGCGGCTGTCGCTTGGTAAATTGGACGAGCTAAGTTCAACATCTCAGTCAGGCCGTATGGACGCAGGTCGAAGTGTTGACGGACTAACTTGATTAAGACTTCTTCAGATACTTTACCCGTACCGAAAGTCTCAACACTGATAGAAGTCGGTTCAGCTACACCGATAGCGTAAGACACTTGGATCTCACAACGGTCTGCCAGACCCGCTGCTACGATGTTTTTCGCAACGTAACGGGCAGCGTAAGCAGCACTACGGTCAACTTTTGATGGGTCTTTACCAGAGAATGCACCACCACCGTGACGCGCCATACCACCGTAGGTATCCACGATGATCTTACGACCGGTTAAACCACAGTCACCCATAGGACCACCGATCACGAAACGGCCAGTTGGGTTGATGAAGTATTTAGTGTCCTTGCTCAGCCATTGTGCTGGCAGAACTGGTTTGATGATGGTTTCCATCACGCCTTCAATCAAATCCGCTTGGGCGATATCAGGGCTGTGTTGGGTAGACAGTACGATCGCATCGATACCAACAATCTTGTTGTCTTCGTAAGCGAAGGTGACTTGGCTTTTCGCATCTGGGCGTAACCATGGCAGAGTGCCGTTTTTACGCACTTCAGATTGACGCTTCACTAATGCGTGTGCAAAAGTAATAGGCGCTGGCATCAGAATGTCAGTTTCGTTGCTGGCATAACCAAACATTAACCCTTGGTCGCCGGCACCTTGCTCTTTTGGATCCGCGCGGTCAACACCTTGGTTGATGTCTGGAGACTGTTTACCAATCGCGTTTAATACGGCGCAAGAATCGGCATCGAAGCCCATATCAGAATGGATATAACCAATTTCACGAACCGTTTTACGGGTCAGCTCTTCAATATCAACCCAGGCAGAGGTGGTCACTTCGCCACCTACTAATACCATGCCAGTTTTGACATACGTTTCGCACGCGACACGTGCTTTGGGATCTTGGGCCAGAATCGCGTCTAGCACAGCATCAGAAATCTGATCTGCAATTTTATCGGGATGACCTTCTGAGACCGACTCAGAAGTAAACAAGTGCTTTGCCATAGTAGGAAAATCTCGTTGTTAGCAATCAAACGTGTAGAAGCATCTACATCTAGACGGCTATTTTAGTGGAATTTCATCGCCATGACACCCCCAAAGCTAAATATTTCTGTACTTAGTGAGGTAAATCTCAGCTTTAAAATTTGAACTAAAAAGCATGTTAGTCATTTAACTGATTGAAAATAATTAATTAAAAGTGTTTAAAATCCATCTAATTCCGTTAAGGATACGCGGCGGCATTTCCTCTTTTCCACCGAGACGAGCTTTGGGGGAAATTGTACAGAGTATTGTCATAGCGACTTAAACTACGAATCATTGGCTTGAATAGTTCATCCTTAAGCCATTTTTTATCGCAAAAAGTTCTATTGGCGATGGTAAGGCGAGATTGTGATGAATTTTCGTTTGCGTCGCTTCGCTATGTAGGGGAAAATATGCGTCCAAATTGCCCGCTAGACCCCACAAATTAAGCAGGAGAGAGCATGTCTTCCCGTAAAGTACTCGCCAACGCAATCCGTGCGTTAAGTATGGATGCAGTTCAAAAAGCAAACTCAGGCCACCCAGGCGCCCCAATGGGCATGGCAGATATTGCTGAAGTGCTGTGGAATGATTTCCTTAAGCACAACCCGAACAATCCGAAATGGGTAGATAGAGACCGCTTTATCCTCTCTAACGGTCACGGCTCTATGCTGATCTACTCTTTATTACACCTCACTGGCTACGATCTGCCAATGGATGAACTGAAGCAATTCCGTCAGTTACATTCTAAAACCCCAGGTCACCCAGAATATGGTTACACCCCAGGTGTTGAAACCACCACGGGTCCATTAGGTGCGGGGATCAGCAACGCTGTGGGTATGGCGATTGCAGAAAAAACCTTAGCGGCACAGTTTAACCGTGAAGGTCATGAGATTGTTGACCACTACACTTACTGCTTCCTCGGCGATGGCTGCTTGATGGAAGGTATTTCCCACGAAGCGTGTTCTCTGGCAGGTACCTTAGGCCTAGGCAAACTGATCGCATTTTGGGATGACAACGGCATCTCTATCGACGGCCATGTTGAAGGCTGGTTTACCGATGACACGCCAAAACGTTTCGAATCATACGGCTGGCACGTAATTGCTAACGTCGATGGTCACGACAGCGATGCCATTCGCGCAGCTATCGAAGCGGCAAAAGCTGTGACCAACAAACCAACCATGATCTGCTGCAAAACCATTATCGGTTTTGGTTCGCCAAACAAATCTGGCAGCCACGATTGCCACGGCGCACCATTAGGTGATGCAGAAATCGCTGCAGCCCGTGAATTCTTAGGTTGGCCACATGCGCCATTCGAAATTCCTGCCGACGTATACGCTGGTTGGGATGCGAAAGAAGTGGGTGCTGAGCGTGAAGCTGCATGGAACGACAAGTTTGCCGCTTACGCTGCTGCTTACCCAGAATTAGCTGCTGAATATGAGCGCCGCGTTCTGAAAGGTGAATTACCAGCTGATTTCGAAGCCAAAGCACAAGCCTTTATCCAAGAATGCCAAGCCAAAGGCGAAGGCATTGCGAGCCGTAAAGCGTCACAAAACGCGATTGCAGCCTTTGGCGCTATGCTGCCAGAACTGTTGGGCGGCAGTGCTGACTTAGCAGGTTCTAACCTGACCCTGTGGGCAGGTTCTAAAGGTATTCAAGAAGATCCAGCGGGTAACTACGTGTACTACGGTGTGCGTGAGTTCGGTATGAGCGGCATCATGAACGGTGTGTCTCTGCACGGTGGTTTCATCAACTACGGTGCGACTTTTATGATGTTCATGGAATACGCACGCAACGCTGTACGTATGTCTGCACTGATGGGAATTCAAAACATCTTCGTTTATACCCATGACTCTATCGGTCAAGGTGAAGACGGTCCAACGCACCAACCCGTTGAGCAATTAGCTAACCTGCGTATGACGCCAAACATGGCGGTATGGCGCCCATGTGACGCGGCTGAAACTGCAGTAGCGTGGAAAGCGGCTATCGAACGTCGCCATGCTCCAACATCGCTGGTATTTAGCCGTCAGAACCTGAAGGCTCAAGCACGTACTGCTGAGCAATTAGCCAATGTGGCAAAAGGCGCTTACGTACTGCAAGACTGCGCGGGTACGCCTGAGTACATCCTGATTGCAACCGGTAGTGAAGTGCAATTAGCGGTAGAAGCTGCGGCTGCGCTGACTGAACAAGGCAAACAAGTTCGCGTGGTTTCTATGCCATCAAACACTGAGTTTGATAAGCAAGATGCTGCTTACAAAGAATCTGTACTGCCAAAAGCGGTGACTAAACGTATCGCTATCGAAGCGGCCCATACTGACTTCTGGTACAAGTATGTTGGTTTTGAAGGCACTGTTGTGGGCATGACTACCTTTGGTGAGTCTGCGCCAGGCAACGTGCTGCTGAAGCACTTCGGTTTCACCGTTGAAAATGTGCTGAACGCTGCAAAATCACTAGGCTAATTGTTTAGGTGATGGGATTACTGACAAAAGGTTAAACTTTTGAAAGGTTAATCTGTATAATGCGGCCTGCAATCGTTTGCAGGCCGTTTTTGTATATGCAGTATTGTTAAGAGGAAATAAAGACCTCAATGATCCGAGTCGCAATCAATGGTTATGGTCGTATTGGCCGCTCAATCCTTCGCGCTTTATATGAGTCCGGAAAACGCCAGCAAATCCAAATTGTCGCAATCAATGAGTTGGCTAAGCCTGAAGCCATTGTCCATTTGACCCAGTACGATACTACCCACGGTCGATTTCAGCCCAGAGTCAAATTAGTCGATGATCAGATGCTGATTGGCGATGACGCCATCAAAATTCTCCATGAACCTGATCCAGCCAAGCTACCTTGGCGCGAGATGGACATCGATATTGTCTATGAAGCGACAGGTGCCATTTTAGATCGCCAAAGCTGCGAAGCCCATGTCCACGCGGGTGCCAAACAAGTCTTAATCAGTCATCCTTCATCGGCCGATGTTGACGGCACTATCGTTTACGGTGTGAACCAAGACTTACTGCGCGCCGAGCATACCGTGGTCTCCAATGCTTCTTGTACCACCAACTGTATCGTGCCTGTGATTGATGTACTCGATAAACACTTTGGTGTGAAAAGCGGCGCGATTACCACCATTCATTCGGCGATGAACGATCAGCAAGTGATTGATGCCTATCATGATGACTTACGCCGCACCCGAGCGGCTGGGCAATCGATTATTCCCGTCGATACCAAACTTGCCCGCGGTATTGAGCGGATTTTGCCGCACATGAAGGACAAATTTGAGGCGATTTCGGTGCGCGTTCCCACGATCAACGTAACCGCTATCGATCTTTCGGTAACATTAGATAAAACAGTGGATATTGCGACCGTCAATCAAGTGTTAGAATTGGCCGCCAATGGACGATTTAACGGCATCTTAGGCTATACTGACGAGCCGCTGGTATCCTGTGATTTTAACCATGATCCGCGCTCCAGTATTGTTGATGGCACCCAGACTCGGGTGAGCGCAGGGCAGTTGGTTAAATTGTTGCTGTGGTGCGATAACGAGTGGGGCTTTGCCAATCGCATGTTAGATACCAGTTTGGCGATGATTGCAGCTAAACAAAGCCGAAGATAAGAATTGATACCAATGGGTTAAAGCGTAGTGGCCAATTCGACGGGATGTCGAGTGCCGAATCGCCATCTACACTAACCGATTGATGAAAAACCAGTTTGTTTTTTGATTATAAAAGGAAGCGTTACCATGGCAATTATCAATATGTCAGATTTAGATCTCCAAGGTAAGCGAGTGCTTATTCGTGAAGATCTCAATGTGCCTGTCAGCAACGGCGTCGTCACCAGTGATGCACGTCTGCGTGCCTCACTCCCCACTATCGAGTTAGCCCTTGCCAAAGGCGCGGCGGTAATGGTGATGTCTCACTTAGGTCGTCCAACTGAAGGTGAGTACAACAGTGAATTCTCCATGCAACCTGTAGTCGATTACTTGGCCAAAGCCCTGTCTTGCACCGTCCGTTTAGCGACCGACTATTTAGACGGCGTTGAAGTTGCGGTAGGCGAAGTGGTTGTGTTTGAAAACGTTCGCTTTAACAAAGGCGAGAAGAAAAACGACGAAGCCTTGTCAAAGAAAATGGCAGCGTTATGTGATGTGTATGTGATGGATGCTTTTGGCACAGCTCACCGCGCAGAAGCCTCAACCAATGGCGTTGGTTTATACGCGCCCATCGCTTGTGCTGGTCCATTATTAGCACAAGAATTAGAAGCGTTAGGCAAAGCCTTAGACAACCCCGCGCGCCCATTAGTGGCCATCGTTGGTGGCTCTAAAGTGTCAACTAAGCTGACCGTATTAGAAAGTTTATCCGGCATTGTGGATCAATTAGTGGTTGGCGGTGGTATCGCCAACACCTTTATCGCTGCGGCGGGCCACAACGTGGGTAAATCCTTATACGAAGCGGATTTAATTGATGAAGCTAAGCGCTTAGTGGCGAACGCCCAAAGTCGCGGTGGTGATATTCCCGTACCTACCGATGTGGTTGTGGCGGGTGAGTTTAGCCCAACGGCTGCTGCGACCTTAAAAGCAGTGAGTGATGTTGGCGATAGCGACATGATTTTCGACATTGGCCCCGACAGCGCCGAAGCGTTAGCGAAAATCATTGAGTCTGCTGGTACTATCGTATGGAACGGCCCAGTGGGTGTGTTCGAATTCGACCAATTCGGTGAAGGCACTAAGCGTATCGCGCAAGCAATCGCTGATTCTAAAGCCTTCTCTATCGCTGGCGGTGGTGACACCTTAGCGGCGGTCGATAAATACGGTATCGCCGATAAAGTCTCTTACATCTCTACTGGTGGTGGTGCTTTCCTCGAGTTCCTCGAAGGCAAAGAGTTACCCGCTGTAGCTATGTTGAAAAAACGCGGTGCCTAACATTGAGTTAGGTATTGCGCTGTCGCGGCACTGCGCCGCGACAGCACAAAAAATGATAAAAAATTATAAAAAAACCGCTCCTTCTCTAAAGGGATTTACACATCACTAGAGCGATTGAGCATAAAAATCCATCCAAACGATAGCGACCTCGGTGACCCAGCGTTAATGTGAAGTCACCCTATTATTGGAGTTAAAAAAATGGCGTTAATTTCCCTACGACAACTACTCGATCACGCGGCAGAACATGGATACGGCGTGCCAGCGTTCAACGTAAACAACCTTGAGCAAATGCGCGCCATCATGCAGGCCGCAGAAGCCACCGACAGCCCTGTTATCGTGCAAGCCTCTGCGGGTGCGCGTAAATATGCGCGTCCACAATTCTTAAAATATCTGATGACGGCTGCTCTTGAGCAGTATCCCGATATCCCAGTCTGTATTCACCAAGACCATGGTACTGACCCTGATATCTGTCAGCGTTCTATCCAATTAGGTATGTCATCAGTAATGATGGACGGCTCATTAATGGCCGACGGTAAAACCCCAGCGTCTTACGAGTACAACGTTGATGTAACTCGCAGAACCGTAGCATTCGCCCACGCGTGTGGTGTGTCTGTTGAGGGCGAAATCGGTTGTTTAGGCAGCTTAGAAACCGGTACTGCCGGTGAAGAAGACGGTGTGGGCGCTGAAGGCGTATTAAGCCACGACCAACTGCTAACCAGCCCAGAAGAAGCGGCACGCTTCGTAGCTGATACCCATGTTGACGCGCTAGCGATAGCAATTGGTACTAGCCACGGTGCATACAAGTTCAGCCGTAAACCAACGGGTGATGTGCTGCGTATCGACCGCATCAAAGAAATCCATGCCCGCATTCCTAACACTCACTTAGTGATGCATGGCTCTTCTTCAGTGCCGCAAGAATGGCTTAAGATCATCAACCAATACGGTGGTCAAATTCCTGAAACTTACGGTGTGCCATTAGAAGAAATCGTTGAAGGTATCAAACACGGCGTGCGTAAAGTGAACATCGATACCGACCTGCGCTTAGCGTCTACTGGTGCGGTACGTAAATACTTGGCCGAACACCCAAGCGAGTTCGACCCACGTAAGTTCCTGAAAGCCTCTATGGAAGCGATGGCAGACATCTGTACGGTTCGCTACGAAGCCTTTGGTTGTGCGGGTCAAGCTTCTAAGATTAAGCCTTTGTCTTTACAAGCAATGTACAAAGCGTATCAATCAGGTGCCTTAGATCCTAAGATCAACCTGTAAGCCTTAAATCACTTTTCAAAGCCCGCTGATTAGCGGGCTTTTTTATGCAAAAAATCGATGAATTTTTATTTTTCAATCGTAAATGTTAGTATTACGCAGATTTTTAGGGGATTAAACGGAACAGGAACGGATAAACATGAAGAAAGTACTGACCGCTGCACTATTGATGACGGCGCCATTTATGGCGAATGCGGGAGCCGATTTTGTTAAAGGCGATAAAACATTCGCGGGCGAAGCCGAGCTAGGTGCAACCTTAACCACAGGCAACACAGATACCTCATCTTACAAAGGTCGCTTAAACTTCAAACACGAATTAGGTGATTGGGAAAACCAATATCTTTTAGAAGGTTTATATAAAGAGGATACTGGCGAGGTTACGGCTAAGCGCTATTTAGCGGGGGCACAAGGCAACTATAAGATGACTGACCGCAGCTATCTATTTGCTAACGCTAACTACGAAGTTGACCCTTTTACCGGTTATGACTACACAGTATCTGGCGCGACGGGTTATGGTCATAGGCTCTATGACACCAGCAAGACTTTCTTAGATGTTGAAATCGGTCCCGGTTATATCTATCAACGCCTCGATTCAGAGCAAGCTCTGTTAGAGGGCACAGATTCCAATGACAGTGTGGTTGCCCACGGTGTGATTAACTTCGAAACTGAAATCACAGAAACCTCAAAATTCCAACAGCGTTTTGTCGCCGACTATGGTGATAAATTAGATGCGCGTTCGGAAACCTCACTCACTGCGAATATTATTGGCGCCTTGGCAATGAAGTTTGCCATTATCGTGCGTTATAACAGCGAGCCGCTGGACAATAAAAAGAGCACCGATACCGAAACCAATATGACCTTGCTCTATTCGTTCTAATCAATGTGATTGATATCAACATAAAAGCACCGAGAGGTGCTTTTTTATTGGCTGTTTTTAGACTAACTTGAAACAAAGTTAGTTAAATCTTTATTAGTTTCGCCTGTAGTTATACAAAAATTAATGTTGTAAGTGCCTTTGGTTATCGGGAAATACATAGAAAGTTGCGTTTTATCAAAATTTACAGAACCCGAGCTATGGTAATTTGCGAACTGATTTCCCTTGCAGAGATGAATTTAGATGAAATTACAGCGGTGGTTTAGAAACAGTGGAATGGCATTATTTAGCCTATTCTGTGTTGCAATATTGAGCGGATTCTCACCAGCAGTTTGGGCAATGACCGAAGGAACAGAACGGCTCGATTTAACCGCTGCATCAGTGGGGTATATTGCCGTATGCGTCTTCGTACTTGCCTATATTTTGGTGATGGCCGAAGAGGCGCTGCACCTGCGTAAATCCAAACCCGTATTGGTCGCAGCCGGCATTATTTGGGGCATGATAGGTTTTGTGTATGTGCAAAATGGTATGTCAGAGGTCTCTGAAGCTGCCTTTAAGCATAATTTATTGGAATATGCCGAGTTATTACTCTTCCTATTGGTAGCGATGACCTATATCAATGCCATGGAAGAACGTAATTTATTCGATGCCATTCGCGGTTGGTTAGTGGGACGTGGTTTTAGCTTACGAACCGTTTTCTGGTTGACAGGCTTTATGGCTTTCTTTATTTCGCCCGTGGCTGATAATTTAACCACCGCATTATTAATGTGCGCTGTGGTCATGAAAGTTGGCGCTGGACAGCGAAAATTTATTACCCTCGCTTGTATCAATATCGTGGTGGCGGCCAATGCGGGCGGCGCATTTAGTCCCTTTGGTGATATCACGACCTTGATGGTATGGCAAAAAGGGTTAGTTCACTTTGCCGATTTTTTCCATCTATTTATTCCTGCATTAGTCAACTTTGTCGTGCCAGCGGCAATTATGAGTATATTTATTCCGCATTATATCCCTGAGCCTGAAAAAGAGCAGGTTTACACTAAACCTGGCGCTAAACGTATTGTGGCGCTCTTCCTACTGACGATTGCTACTGCAGTATGTGCTCACTCTTTCCTTGGTATGCCACCGGTGCTGGGGATGATGACAGGTCTTGGCTTCTTGCAATTCTTTGGTTATTACCTGCGTAAAACCTTTGATCGCTCGGTTGCTCGTGAACGGGCAAAGGCGGAGTTACGTCAGGATAAACAGCGTCTTCAACAGTTAGGTAGTGTCGTGCCGTTCGATGTGTTTAATCGGATCTCCCGTGCTGAGTGGGATACATTGCTGTTTTTCTACGGGGTAGTGTTATGCGTCGGTGGTCTTGGTTTTATGGGGTATTTAAGTCTCGTTTCTGAGGCCTTGTATTCCCATTGGGATGCGACCTTTGCCAACGTAGCCATCGGTTTGTTGTCTTCAGTCGTGGATAATATTCCGGTGATGTTTGCGGTGTTGACTATGAATCCAGATATGGCCTTAGGTCAGTGGTTACTGGTGACGTTAACCGCAGGGGTGGGTGGCAGTTTATTGTCCATCGGCAGTGCGGCAGGGGTAGCATTAATGGGTCAGGCGAGGGGGATTTACACCTTCGGATCACATTTACGTTGGACTCCTGTCATTGCGTTGGGATATGTGGCGAGTATTTTAGTACATATGTGGCTCAATGCTGCAATGTTCTAGAAACAAATGAAACATAATGTATCTTCGTTTGTTTTTAGCATTAAATTTTTTATTGATGTAATTCACAGATTATTCATCTGATGTGGGGAGATGTCCTCAGATTACTGCGTTATTAAAGTTCAAATTGTATACTCGGCTTCAAGTTAGGTAATGCTAGGAGCCGAGATGCAAATTGGTGATTGTTGGTTTGACGCCCAAGAACATTTGTTAGTCGATGCCTCTGGCTGTCGCTGGATACTGAGTAGCGATGAATATCAAGTACTGAGCGTATTGGCTAAGCATCGAGGTAAGGTGGTTTCCCGCTTTGAATTAACGCAGTTATTGTCATCCTATGTTAAGGGTGCCCGTCGGTGTGATGATACTCTCGATGATGTTATCAAGCGGTTGCGTTCTATATTAGGAAAAAAGCCATATTCTTTACTCGATACGGTACGGGGTGAGGGGTTTATTTTATATCCTTCATCAGTGTCGATTAATCATAAGCTACTTGACTCCCCAACATATCAAATCAATCCGTTACAGTTCGCATTGATCATACTTGTTACCCTGATAGCTCTATGTGGGATTGGGGCGCATATTAGCCATCCAACGCAAATTGCACCGAATTATAGCCAGCAGATCCAGAAGCCAAATGGTTTGGCGTCAGAAGTTAAATTCTACACTGGGCAATACTATTGTACGGAGATGAAGTCCCTCGTCGAACAAATGATGGGGCAAATTGAAGCGTGTGCCGTGTTTCCTTGGCAATCTGTGGCGGCGAATATTTCTATTGATCGCAAGTTAATCAGCTTTATTTTACGGGATAACCGTGAGAATGGGCTTAAGTTTCAGACGATAAAATTAATGTCTGACAATTTTATGAGTGATACATCGCAACCTGATTGGTTAACACTTGCGGGGATATGTAGCTAAGATGGCATCCAGCATTTTTGCGTTAAGCCGTTTAAAACCATGGCAACTCCTGTTAATCATTATGCTAGGATTGGGAGGGCTGCTATATGGATATGGGCAGAGTGTTAGCCATAAAAGTTTAAACTTAGATTGTCATGCTCAGTTATTCCAACCACCGTTTTCCGATGCATCTTCGTCATTATTGCGCCATTCTTTATCGCTTTCGGTCCAAGTGCAGGGTCAAAAGGCGACTTTAGATTATAGTTATGGTATTGATAATAAGGAGCTTGCGTCCATCAACTATTCTGGTGAGGTTAAACATTTTGACATTGGCACTATGACCTATCAATTTGATTTAGCTCAAGCGAATATCAAAATGGATCTGCTGCAAACAGAGCTCCCTGAGCCGATTCGAGAAGATGTGCAACGCTCAAGGGCTGCATTAATCGCGCTGGGAACCATGAGCTTTAATATGCAGATTGTGGATATTAATCGTATTGATGACTATACCCTGATTAAATTTATGCCCAGTGGTAATTTATGGGCGTGTAGTAGTCGCTAATAACAAAATAGGCATCCAAACCTAGAGGTGGATGCCTATTTGATTAGGAGTCGATGAAAAGGATTACAACGGAACGACTGGAACTAAGGTCAGTTCATTATTGGCTTTGGTACCATAAATTTGAATCGCGACTTTAATTTGCGCCACGGCGCCACTTGGGTCCTGTTGCTGCCAATCAAGTCCTGCTATTTCAAACTGATACTGACCATTTTTTACCTCGGTTAATTTACCGCTGCATTCACCTTTGCTTTGGCAACGATAGCTTTGAGTGACATGCCAACGTTTCCATGCTTTAGCATTTGACGACGATTTATTCTTGTCAGGAAAGCCAAAATAGTAAATATCGTAGTTTTTAGCCGCAGTGATTGCCGCTTGTGACGCATCAGCCAATGTAAATAACAACGTGCCGGTATTGGGATCAAATTGCTTTACAGCCAGATTAATTTGCGTCGCCTCGTCAATACTCACGGTTTTTTCGACGGGCGGAGGTGGTGGCGGAGGTGTGATTTCCTCTGACTTGTTATCGTCACTACCACAGCCAGCAAGGGCAAACGAAGCTAGGGTTAACGCAAGTAATGGGTATTTCATCACTGCCTCCTTAATTAAAATGTCCAGTGTGGCAAGTGGTACATTCCATATCCGTTTTAACGCTTGCTGCCGAGCCTAATGTTCCAGTGCTGCCATGACAAACTTGGCAATCCTGAGCCTCAAGTGAAGGTTTGCTACCTGGTAAGGCACCGATATTCTCTCCTTGATGGGCACGGTTTAGCAGTTCGACTAGGTAATACGCCATGGAAGCTGATAGGCGATAACAGCGTTCACCTTTTTTAGCAAAGGGTAGGCCTGATGCCCTAGACCAGTTACTAATAGAAGAGTGGCACAATACGCTCATGGCTTTTGATGAACTACCAACCAGAGCCGTTTTTTCTGCGGTTGAGCCTATGCCTGCAATAAATTCAGGGGAAGATAAAGGTAACGTTGTATTTTCATAATAACGGAATGTGTTAGCAATCACTGCGCTGTTCTGACCATTAATATCATCTAAGATATTGACTAACATACCGATAGCGTTGAGGTTTCCACATAAGGTGCCTTGGCCTGTGACCCCTGCAAAACCATAACCAGCAAGCGCGGTTGGGATAGTTTTAAACTTATCAGCATCGGCACTATTAGATTGCGCTAGCATAGTGACGACAGAGTGAAATACTTGGTGCATACAGCCACCACCTGTCTCGTAGGCGAGTTTAGCGGTTGCCATGGGGTCTAGTGGTGCGTATTTGAGTTTTTCGCCGAGTGCTAATTGATATTGACCGTCGGCATTGGTCGCCGCAAAGGCTGACGTACCCATTAATGTTGCGCCCGCTGCCGCTGTGCTAATACCGATAATACGAGTTAATGCTTGGCGTCGATTAATGCTCATCATAAATTCCTCTTTAGTAATTGCTTTTATTTATCAATCAGAAAACTGGGTTGATGAAAGCCATTCTAGGGAGCTAAAAGATAAATAATGTGATTTGCCAGAGAGGATATTTCCCTTATTAGTGAAGAAGGTGTCGTTGAATTTTTAATTGCTTTATAAGGTTGAATTTTGGGTAATAATTCGCTTTTTTAGATTGAAATTTGTGCTGACACACATTATTTGTGATATTTATGTAAATTTGTAAGCATTTATCAGCCAACGCTGTTGTTTGCAAATACCATTTACATCTGTGAACTAAAGCAGATTTTTATTTTATACACCCAACCTGCGGCTTATCTCACGAAATGTAATTATTTGCCGCCTTGGGTTAACAGGATCACAGTAATCATTAGAAGCCTTGCATAGACTTAATTCCATGATTTTATAGGCTTGGGGTTTTCTTTATGCAAGTGGGGAGCTGTTGGTTTGACAAAGAGCGTGGTTTGCTCGTCGAACAAGCTCGGAATGAATCTTGGCACCTTCCTCGTGCTGAGTTACAGGTGTTGACCTTATTGGTTGAACATCAAGGTAAACTGGTCTCAAAGCATGAGCTTAAGACTGGTGATGGTGAGCACCCACCGCTAACAGATACTTCACTCGCTCGCGCAGTATTTATGATCCGCTCTTTTCTTGGTCCGCAGTATGAAGGGCTGATTGAAACCGTCAAAGGCCAAGGTTATTTGCTACACAATACCCAAGGGCAGCGGTTAAAAAGCTTTCATTATCCTCGATTACAGTCACTACCTTGGTGGAGTGCGCTACTGGTTTTTGGTTTTATGCTGGCGATTTCGGGTTTTTATCTTAGCCGAATTGATCATAGTGTGCCGACTGAACCCTTGTTATCGACAGAACTTCCTTTGGCATCAGGACAACATATTCGCTTGCACCTTTACGCTAATTCTAAAACGAACAATACCTTATTGTTTGAGTTAGGCGATCGATTGGGTCAGGGACTAAGCCGCTGCGGACAGAGTGATTGGTCCGAGGTTTATTCTTCTCTTTCACATGATAAACAAGTGCTTAACATTACTTTGCGCGGCCATAAGCTCGGGCAGTCCGTTATTCGAAACTTAAAGATAAGTGATTTTAGACGCCCTAAAGAGTTTATTGATGCACAGTGGCTACAGGAGATTGGGATCTGTGGCTAAGTGGCTAAAGTGGACGATAAATCTCACGATTCTCACTGCGCTGATTGTGGCTTGCGGGGTGATTTATCTGCAATCAGTCTCAAATAAGGCGGTAATCCTCAATTGCAGCTCCGAACTTTTTGACCGTCATGCTCAACGGGTTGAAGATGGTAAATACTATCTTTTAGTCGATGTGCTGATCTCCGCGGGCAATGCACAGATTAATTATCGATATTTTAACCTCGATGGCTCCAGTGCAGGCACCATTCTGATGCAGGGCGAAGTGCAAAATATGGAGCTCAATCGTATGGCCTACAACGTGTCGGTTAAGACCAAGACAGAATCTGAGGAGGTCGATAAAAAACATTGGCCAGAGCATATGAAGTATCTGTCTTATATTAGTAGCTTACATTTTAGTGAGTCAGGCAGACATAACCTTAGCATTGAGGTGCTTGATAGTGACCCAGACCAAGACTACGCCGTGGTATTGTTTCAGCCCAGTAATACGGTTTGTGGTTGTCGAATCGTCAATAGCCGAATTTAATCAGTGAATTTAGCGCGCTTTCGGTTTAGATTGTATTTTCGATGGTGTTAATGCTGACTCTTTGGCTCCAATCATTAAGGTTTTTGTGTTTAAGATACGTGTCAAACAAGAAGAATCCCTGTCGATTAAGTTCAGCCACCAGATGGAAAAGGGCGATAATCGTCAGCTTGACCTCTATTTCTTTTTACCTAAGGAAATGGGCATAGGTGCGCACACCTTAAACGAAGAAGAATATTATCATAGCGCCATTGTTGGCCGCCGTTCTTACTATTCCGAAGGTTTGCATTTACCGCTCGTACAAGGCCGTTTTGCTAGTATGAATCGCCGCACTGTGGAAGAGTTTAGGCTGTACTTAAACTTGTTTGCCTACCAATTTGCGGTAGCGGTTGAAAACGATGTCAAAGAACTCAATCGGATTGCTGATGTTGAGCATTTTTATCTCGCACTCGATGAGTTGTGTGAACAGATAACCCAATTGCTGAAAAAGTTTCGCCGTAATGAACCAGGCGATGCTAAATGGAAATCCTATTTTGAAAATGCGGATAACTATCTGTCTTGGTTTTGTGAGCAGCAACTGCTAAAAGTATTAGCCCACGCTACCCGTACCAGTGACTTTTCCGATATTCAAGAGCGAGTGCTAACTCTTTGTCGAAATGAATCAGCCTATCGTGATGCCAATAACTATAACTCGGCACAGACAAAACAAGATCCTAATCGAATTTCGAATAAGATGCTGTTATTACGGCGTTTGATTCAGCAAGGGGTCGTACTTAAAGAAGAGTTAAAACCGCTGGGGATCGGCCTTAAAAAGTTCACAACGGGGCTTGCCACGGCATTAGTGATGTTGGTGGTGTCGGCGCTGATTATTGAGGCACAGGGCGTTTTTAGCGGTTTTACTATTGCCCTCGTATTGACCTTAGCGGTGATATACGGATTTAGGGAAATCTTTAAGGACGATGTGCGTAATGCTCTTTGGCGCTTTATTCAGCGTGGTCGGCCGCGGTGGAGCCGTATCTTAAGGGATACCACTAGCCAGGCTGTTATTGCTAAACAATTGGTGTGGTTGGAGTTTATGCGGCCACAGGATTTACCCGAAAAGGTCAATGAAATCCTAAAACACCGGCATAGCCAGAACAAAGTCGATGCCGAGATCCTCCATTACAAAATTGCGACTCGGGTAAATCAAGGCGAGTTTCAGGCCGGCTATTCAACAATTCAAGAGCAAGTCAACTTTAGTTTTGTGCCGTTTGCCCGCTACTTAGAGCGGGGCAAAGCCAAGATTTACAAGGAGCTTGAGGGCAAAATCAGCCATGAGTCGGTCGAGCGTCGTTACCAGGTTAATCTGATTTTAGTGCTACGTGATGGCCGTGAAGAGCCGGAATATGCTCGCTATAAAATCACGATGAACCGCTCTGCGATTATCGAAATCACCCAAAGCCAACTGCCAGATTCTTTTAATCCGCCCGTTAAGACGGCTGGCGAGTAAAAGCCTGGCCGATATTCTGGTCGTTATTCTGTTTTGCCCGTTTGAGTGCAACCTCGGCATTGCTGAGGTATTGCTCCAGACTTTGTCCTTCTTGATAGCTAGCTATGCCGATGCTGATCCCTTCACCTAAACCGTTGCTGTTAAGCTTTTCTATGGTATTAAGGGCAAAGTGATGTGCCGCTGTTGCATCGGTATCTGGAAGTAATAACAACAGCTTACCCAGTTGCCAATGGAGTATTTGATAGTGGGTTGGTATCTCAAGTAATAGCTGAATTTCCACTTCTTGCTGGCGATTTTCGAGTTGATCGATATCGCTCATGTGGCTCAGCAATCCCTCTGGATTAATGTCCATCACGAGTAGACTCGAGTGGTTACGGCTTTGGGGCGAAAGTGAAGCAAAATAGCGTTCTAAATCTGACAGGTGCTGCAAAATCGTGCTGCGATGTGGCACAAAACTGCGGGGTTCTGCGCCACGTTGGCCATCGATAGCTTGTTCTAAGGTACAGATGATGTAATCAATCTCACCGTCAGTCGCGACATGTCCCTTGAGGGTGGCCTGTAAACAATTGGAGTGACGTAGATTGGGTGAGCAAAGGATCTGGCCTTGCCATTGGCCTTGCATGCTGATTTGGGCAGTGATCCGTTGCCATTGATTACCTAAATCGTTAGACAGCAATGACGCTAAATCATGATTCAGATCGCCGTTGAGTTGCATGAGCTGATCAAATACGGGGTTAATTTTTATCAACTTACCATTGGCATCCGTCAGTGCGGTCGCCACCGTGGTATCACACAGCAGCTCACTTAAGAATGCTTGGTTCTGACTGTTAATAATGGCGCTGATATCTTCAAGCGTGATCAACATATGGGGTAAACCTCGCCCTAATCGCGGGGCTTGTCGTACGTTGACTCTTAGTGTTGAACCCGTTTCATTGTCGAGCGACAAGTGACCAGACCATTCACCCAATCGGTGCACTTGTTCGAGGATTTGCGTGTGCGTTAGATCATCGAGATTTAAGGCACGTTGCAGACTTCGATCGGTTAGTTCATCTTGGGGAACTCGAGTCGCTTCGGCCGCTTTAGGGTTGGCACTGATAATGCGCGCCTGTTCATTGGCTAATATAAAGCCTATTTCACTGTTAAACAGTGAGTTTGCAACGTCAATGCTGTATTGGCGTGAGCGATACTGTAACCGATACATGTGGCTAAGTAGAATGACCCAAGCGGCCAGTAACGTCAGAACTAAAGAAGCGACGATAACGATGTTCTGCCACTGCGAAAACTTTGAGGCAATATCGTCGTTACGGATATAAGAGAGTAAAAAATATTCCCGGCGCAGCTCGGGTTGGTTAGTGAGTTCAACTTTAAGGTAAACAAACGTCGCATCTTCACCGTGAAACTGGCCAAAGTTGCTCATCGACATTTCGCGCCATAGTGCCGGATAACTTTGGCGTAAACTCGCGCCTAAGGTATCAGGAATATGGGTTAACGGAGCAAGATCACTCACCCCTGCATAGAGTAATCCTTGGGTATCCAGTACTAACATGGGGGATTTATTGCTTGAGAAAGCCGGTTTTATCGCCTCTAACATCTGTACCATTGAATTGTAGGTAACGAGATAACCTAAAGAGCTTTGATCGGGTTTTTCTAACCAAGTCATTTGATACATATAGGGTTCGAGCATGCCATTGAGTGGCACAAACTCTAAAGGTGAGGTGAACACTTCTTTTCCACCTAAATTACGGCTAGAACCAAGAAGGGTCGCTGGAAGTGCATCCTGACTAAAGTTAGCCGGTGTTGCAAATTTATAATTTCCCTGAGGGTCGAAGAGGGCAATCCCTAGTAGTTCGGGAATATGCTCAACGAGTTCTTGCCAACTTGCCTGTAATTTTTGCTCTGCTGCAGGAGTTGGATTTTTAAGATATTGATTGAGTAGTTCATCCTTGGCGAACAACTGAGTGCGAAACTGCTGAAAGGCAACCTTATCTGTGATCAGCGTGCCTATCGTTTGTAATTCGCTATATCTTTGAGTTGCCCATTCTTCCTGTAACCTACGCTCACCTAAGGTAATGATTAAATTAGTTAAAATTATCATACCTATCACAAGCATCGATAACTGACTCGCAACAGCCAACAGGCGTTGGTGAGACCAATGCAGCCCTTGGGTCAATGAAAGTAATGGTGCGAGTGGATGTAGGCTTGGTTTGTTCTTCAGCATGGGCCGATTTTGAGTTGATGATCTGTTAATTTGGCTATGTTAACACGAATGAAATGTTACGACAGTGGCAAGTTGCTCGGTGATGGCGTTATCCCGAGCAAGAGATTCAATCTAGTGGAGAGTCAAGGAGCTTGCTAGCCGAGTGTGCCGAGTACTCTGTGTTTAAACTCGCAGCCAGTTGCGAGCACTTGCTCACGACAAAGGTCGATATCTACTCCATCTAATCCTTCAATCGCTGAGACTTGCACTCGCTCAATATAGTGGGGTGCGAGGGCGATAAAGGCATTTACCGCGGCATAGGAGTCTGCAAGTTTAGGTCGGCAATGTTGGTTATAGGCCGCCTCATTATCGGCATTGAGTGAGATAGATAAGCCATCAACACATTCAGCCAGTTCGGGCAGGATGTTACGTCGATGCACAAGATTACCCAATCCATCGGTATTGACCCTAACTCGACCGCCACGACGTTTAATTTCCTTGGCGACGGCAAGCAGCGTTGGAAGATTCATGGTCGGCTCGCCATAGCCACAAAACACATATTCCTCAAAGTCTTCCACATTGCCTAACAGCGGGATAATTTCCTCCGGTTTGGGCTGGTGGGTTAGTGCCAATTGATATTCATGGATTTGCTTGCTGCCATTGTGTTTCGGACAAAAGACACAACGCAGAGTACAGCGGCCAGTGATGTTGAGATAACGGCTTTTACGAATGTCGTAGACCAAGGTTTCGGTTGCGCAGGTCTCATTGGTACAGACTTCTGCGGTAGTATGGCCATTGGCTAAGGTCTCAGTGGCGATGAGCGGTTCAGGTTTGGCTCTAGCAGTGTGTGAGTTTGGCATACAACGACTTTATTTGGGTCTAAGCGATAACTTAAGGTGAGTGTAACCAATGCCCATAGGGATAACTGCCACTTAGATCGCACTACGCGTTTTAGAATGACGCACTGCAAAAGCAAAAGAGAGCCTAAGCTCTCTTTTTATGGGATTTACATAGATTACAGACGATAACTAATCCCGCTTATAGTCTGACTCATGTATGACATCCAAGGAGATACTGTGGCTCTCGTTGATATGCAATGGAGTATCCTGTGTTTTTTTCGGACGCCACCACCAATGGTAGAAGCGGCTACCAACGCGCTTAGCATCATCAAGTATGATATACAGAAGTGGCACTAGGATTAAGGTCACCACAGTCGAGAATAGAATACCGAAGGCGAGTGAGGTCGCCATGGGGATCACTATCTGCGCCTGTAAGCTGCGCTCAAGAATAATAGGTACTAGACCGACAAAGGTGGTCAATGAGGTCAAGATTATCGCCCTAAAACGATAACATCCTGAATCGACCGCAGCTTGCCTCACCGATTGACCTTGTTCACGAGCTCGGTTAACAAAGTCAACTAAGATCAGCGAATCGTTCACCACGACCCCTGCAAGTGCAACGATACCACAAAGACTCAACACACTCATGGCAAGCCCTTGGATCAAATGCCCAAACAGGGCGCCGATAATCCCAAAAGGGATCACTGACATAATGATCAGTGGCTGGCTGTAGGATTTAAGCGGCACAGCCATCAAGGCATAAATGGTAAACAGCGCAAAGAAGAAACCTTGTATCAATCCGACCATGGCATTCTGTTCATCCAAACTGCCACCATCGAGAGTCGTTTGAATCTTAGGATATTTTGCCTGAAGTTGCGGCAAGTAATCTTTCTGGATTTCATTAACGACTTTAGAAGGTTCAACCTTGTTTTTATTCGCATTAGCGTTAATGGTTATCGCTCGCTTACCATCGACACGGGTAATAGACGCATAAGATTCACCCTTTTCGACTTCAGCAACGGTGGAGAAAGGTACCGACTTACCTTGCGGCGTTCGGATCAACATATTCTCCAGATAGCCAACGGTACGACGCTGTTCTAAGGGATAGCGAACCATGACTTTGATTTCTTCTTTATTACGTAAAATACGTTGTGCTTCATAACCGTAGAAGCCGTAACGGACTTGGCGTGCTAAATCGGATAAGGTTAAACCTAATGCTTCCGCCTCGGGGCGGATTTTTAAACGGATCTCATGGCTGCCCGAGGAAAAGTTATCGGCGATATCATACACTCCCTCGTAGGTCGCTAGCTTTTGCTTAAGATCGCGAGCCGCAGCTGATAATTCTTCTAAATCGCTTGAGGTTAATCTAAAAGAAATATCGCCACCACCGCCGCCACCGTTACCTCTAGCGTTAAAGTCGAGTTTCTTGACTGACAATAACTCGGGCAATTGTTCACGCCACTCGGTAGCAATGGTTTCACCGTCGACATTCCGATCTTCACCCTTAGTCAGTTCGGCAAAAATAAAGGCAGAGGTGCGTGAGCTCATGTTGATAAAGCTGTGTTTCACTACTTCGCTGCCGTTATCTTTCTCCATTTTAGCGTTCATTTTGTACAGGGCTTCTTCAATCTCCTGTACCACTTTAAGGGTGTTTTGTTCTGAGCTTCCCTCATCCATTTCTAATTGAACTTGGATAAAGTCGGAAGGAATATCAGGGAAGAACACCCAGCGCACTTTCCCGCTTGCCACTAAAGCGACAGACAAAATCAGCACACCTATAAAGACTGCTACTACGTTATAGCGATGCTGGATACAGCGCTCGAGGAAGTTGCGGTAACTGTGGTGAATAAAGTGTTGAACACGATTGTTAAATTTTTCTTTAAAGCGCCCAAAGAAACCCGTAGGTTCCCCTGGCTTTTTAAACTTCATATGGGCCAAGTGTGCTGGGAGAATAAATTTAGATTCAACCAGTGAAAATGCCAGGCACATGATGACGATCATGCCGATGGATTTCCAAATAATTCCCATCGGACCTGAGACCATTAGCATAGGGATAAAGGCGGCTATGGTGGTTAATACCCCAAAGGTGGCGGGCATGGCGACCTTTTGCGCACCGCGGATCACATTGTCAATCGAATGTCCGTGGCGTTCGACCTCACTGTAAGCACTTTCCCCTATAACAATTGCGTCATCGACCACTATCCCCAAGACCAAAATAAAGGCAAACAGTGTCAGCATGTTGATGGTCATGGAGAAAGGTTCAAGCGGCATGATCAGCATTGTACCGAGGAAGCACACGGGGATGCCCATCATCACCCAGAAGGCGAGTTTAAGATCGAGGAACAACGCCAAAATCACAAACACTAACAGTGCGCCATAAAACATGTTCGACATCATCATGTTTAAACGGCCCTTGAGGTAATGAGTTAAGTCGCCCCAAGTATCCAATTGAGCATTCGCAGGTAGGGTTGCACGACGTTTCTCGACGTAGTCTTTTACCTGCTGAGCAATATCGAGGGCATTTTGATCGTTGACGCTGGTGACTTCGATAATCGCGGCGGGTTTGCCGTTAAAACGGGTGTACTCTAGACGCTCTTCAAAATCGTCCTTAATGGTGGCAACTTGCGGTAACATCACCCGGCTACCGTCGGCACGGGTAGTGACAACGATATTGGCAAAATCATCGCCCGTATAGGCTTGACCTTTAGTGCGCAGCAGAATGTCGCCATCTTCGGCGCGTATCGAGCCGCCTGGTAAGTCGATGGAGGAGTTTTGTACCGCCGTTGCGACTTGTGAGAAAGTTAAGCCGTATTCCCGCAGCTTATCTTCCGAGACTTCGATACCGATTTCATAGTCGCGAACTCCCGTGACTTTAGCACGGGTTACGGCGGGGAGCTGGGTCAAATCATCACGCACCGATTTGGCTAGCTCCTTCATATCGTGTAGTGACATATCTCCGTACACCGACACCCAAATCACGTTGTTTTCAGGCTCGATTTTAAAGATTTGTGGTTTTTCGATGTTCACCGGGAAGGTGGAAATCGCATCCAGTCGTAACTTGGCTTCATCGAGTACGATTTGGACGTCGTAGTCGTCTTCCACTTCTACCGTGATTGAACCAACACCTTCACTGGCAACCGAGGTGACTTTTTTAATGCCGTTGATATCTTGAATGGCTTCTTCAATCTTGATGTTGATGCCTTCTTCGATTTCCTGTGGCGCAGCACCTGGGTAAGCAACGGTAATACTCAATAAATTCAGGTTGAAAGAGGGAAATACCTCTTTATTGATCAGCACTGTGCTAAACATCCCGCCAATCAGCAGTGCCCACATTAACAGGTTCGCTGCCACGCTATTGCGGGCAAACCAAGCTAAGATCCCTTTTTGCGTATCCATTATTTTACTCCAGTGGCCGCAAGACTCGACTCAGGAGCATCTTCCTTAGGCGTCTGCACTGGTTTTGTTTCTTCGCCTATCACTTTGACTAATTGGCCATTGGCCATGTTATTAAAGTGAGTGATAGCAACCCGCTCACCGGTTTTTAAGCTGTCCTTGATAAATACGTTTTCAAGATCGCTACGCACGACATTCACATGGCGCATTTCGACGATATTGTTATTGTTAATCAAGGCGACATGCTCATTGCGTACCACATGGCGAGGCAGTTTGACTATGCCATCGACGGTGCGGCCCTTAATCACGGCGTTCACAAAACTGCCGTATTTCAGTGGTAAACTGCCTTGGGTTTTGTGCTCTCGCAGGTAAGGATCTTTTATCTCGGCGACGAGGTAAACCATGCGGTTATCGGCATCAATCACCCCTTCGCTGCGGATAATATTGCCTATCCAGGTATTTTCCTTGCCTGCCAATGAGGCGCTTAAGGTGACTTGGGTATCGGGATTATCGACGGATTCCAAATAGGCCAAATCATCGTTAGAGATAGGTAGGCGAATTTCTGCAATGCGGGTGTCATACAGTTCACCAAGATTTGTACCTAGGGTAACGTATTGTCCTAAGTCGACATTTCTTGCCTTGATAATGCCATCAAAGGGCGCACGAATAACGGTACGTTCTAAGTTACGCTGGGCGCGAGCTAAAGCCGCCTGCGCATATTTAACGTTAGCTTGTTCTTTTTTCAATTGAGGGATGCGCAAACCGAGTTCAGGCGGCAATCCTTTGTCGTAACCCTTAAACTCAATTTTGGCAACTTCGCCGCGGGCGATTTCCTCATTGAGTGCTGCGGTTGCTTGAGCCAATGTCGCTTCGGCTTGCATTAAGTCGGCTTCGTAATCTGAAGGTTCGATCTGGGCAAGTTGGTCGCCTTTTTTCACTATGCCACCGGCAACAAATTGAGGTGAAATCGTCAGCATCCGCCCTTGTACTTCAGTCACCAGTAGCGTTTTATATTTGGGCGTGACAACACCGTAGGAGGGTAAGTTAAGCGAAACCGTTTGTTGCTCAACCCGGGTGACATCCACTATCGGGATCGGCATTTCTTCGGGTTTCTGCTCAGGTGTCTCCTTGGTTTTCATCAGCAAACCAGCGCCAACAATAAAGAGCAGTAAGATAAAAAAAGGAGATAATCTCCTTAGTAAGGTTTTGATCATATGATTGTTACATCCGTGCTAAATCGCTTAATGCGCCTAAAGTATCAGAGTCAGGCTGCGCAATAAATTTATTTTTGTAAATAAAATGTGTCTAAAGATGATGCTATCGAGTTTGTGTCCTGTTACCGCGTCGGTTTAGTTTGCTGAGGATACAATTGCGTAGGAGTAGAGTGTTTTTTGTCATATAGGGTTCCACCCCGTACAAAAATATTTGCTAGGTCAATGAGCATAAAAAAAGCCGCAATTTTGCGGCTTTTAGGCGGAAGTAAGTATCAGCTTATTCCAAGGTTAGAAAACCTAGGACTGTTTTTTGCGGGCAATTTTGCTAGCTTTTTTTGCCGCTTCTTTTTTGCTGGTTTTTTTCGCCGCTTCTTTGGCTTTTACTTTTGCCTTTTTCTTGGATGGAACTCGCGCCTCTTTGTGCTTAGGACGTAATTCCTCAATGATTCGGCGTTTAAGGGGTTGCTCAATATAGCGCTCAATCTTACCAACGATGCGCATATCATGGGCCTCAGCCAGAGAAATTGCCGTACCTTTGGCACCCGCGCGGCCAGTACGACCAATACGGTGGATGTAGGTATCGGCTGAACGTGGCATATCGAAGTTAATCACGTGGGTGATATCATCAATATCGATACCGCGGGCAGCCACATCGGTCGCCAGCAATACATTCACTTCGCCCTTAGTAAAACGACTTAAGGCTTGGAAACGTTTCTTCTGTTCCATATCTCCGCGCATAAAAGCACAAGGGATGCCAGCTTGGAGTAACTGACCTTCGAGGCTAGAGACTACATCGCGAGTCTTCACGAATACGATGGCGCGTTTTACTTCTTCCTGTTTTAACAAGTGGCAAAGCAGGGCAAATTTATGGTCTTTATCATCGGCGAGATGGATCCATTGGTGGATCTTGGCTTTCTCTTTGCGCGGTGCATCAACATCGATTTCGATAGGATCATTAAGCACTTCGCGGGCAAAGCGGATAACACCACTGCCTTCAAGGGTGGCTGAAAACAGCATATTCTGCTTGCGGCCTTGGGCTTCGAGTGCTATGGCTTTTACCACGGCAGAGAAGCCCATATCGAGCATACGGTCGGCTTCGTCGATGATCAATATGTCTACCGATTCCGCACTGAATTTGCCTTTGTCTAAATATTCCATCAGGCGACCTGGGGTCGCGACCAGAATATCGATATTGCCCTTTAAGGCTTCCTCTTGAGGCGCATAGGGTACACCGCCAGTGATAATGGCAATGTTTAGCCCTTGGTCAGTGGCTAAATGGCAGGCATAGCGGTGAATTTGACTCGCCAACTCTCGAGTCGGGGTGAGGATCAACACGCGCGCTTGGCCCGAATAACGGCGGGGGAAGTCGATTAAGTGTTGCAGCGCTGGCAATAAGAAACTGGCGGTTTTACCTGTACCCGTCGGGGCGCGCGCCAAAATATCCCGCTGCTCTAAGGCGTGCGGCAGGGTTTCTTGCTGGATGGTGGTGGGCGTATTGTGCCCCATGGCTTTAAGTGACTCTAATAAGCTAGGGTCAAGCTGGAAATCTTCAAATTGCATGCGCAGCGTCTCGACGAATAATAGCCCAGCATTATAAAGCTTATGCCTGTTAACTTAAATAACTTAATCCCAATGGCTTCGCTTTTCGGTGACGGGGTTGATAGAAAGGCCTCTTTTACTCTGAACCCCACAGATAAATTCGCAGTGATAATGTGATTTGTCGCATTTTGAGGCAGACAATTGGTAAAACTTGTATAAGATAAAAGTGATTTTTGTAACAAATGTCTGGCGTTTATTAAGAGTGTTTGATGGATTGTATCCGCGTGGTTTGGCGTTTAAGCAATAAATCGATGCCATTTATAGACCATACTCATCATTTTATGGCCCCTAAGCGTTAGCCCTAGTTGAATTGGCAAAACATTTCGGCGTGATTCTATTTATCTAATATGGGCTTGAATATTATGATTTTTAATTGGTTATCATCTTTTTTTACTTCATCTCAAGATAGCCTGTTACTCAATGTTTATTACGACCCTTTATTGGTCGCTATTTCTATTTTTATTGCTATTTTTTCTGCCTTTATGGCGTTTCAAGTTGCGACACAAGCTGCACGAACCCAATCTAAATCGCGACAGCAAATCATGTTATTCACAGGGAGTCTTGTCCTCGGTGGGGGCGTGTGGTCAATGCATTTTATTGGCATGCTGGCCTTTAATTTATGCACTCCAGTTTCTTATCAGTTTGGTCTTACTGCCTTATCGGTGTTACCCAGTATTGCAGCCTCGTGGGTGGCGCTTAGCCTACTATCTCAACCACGTATTCGGTTTCCCCAAGTATTGATTGGCGGTGTTTTAGTGGGTGTCGGTATTGGGGTAATGCATTATGTGGGGATGGCTGCCATGGATATGGCGCCATTATTGCGTTACGACCCTCTAATATTTGCTCTGTCGATTATCGTTGCGGTGATTTTAGCCATTATTGCACTTTGGGTTCGTACTGGACTGAATCAGTTTATCTCATCCAGCATGAGCACTATTACGAGTAATTTTATTGCCAGTATCGTGATGGGATTGGCGATTGCTGGTATGCATTACACGGGTATGGCGGCGGCACGTTTTGTTAAACCCGCTGGACTAGAGCTTAGCGAACAAACGTCTGAAATTTCGTTTTATCTTGCGCTCGGGGTATCGATTATTACCGTCGTCATTATCTGCTTAGTGCTGATTGTGAATGTGATCTTTAAATATAAAGATCTGTCTTTACTCGCTAAATCAAATGAAGATCGAATGCTGGCTATGATGGATACCGCAGTGGATGGCATTATCACCATCGATGGTCAAGGTATTATCGTTAGCGTAAACCAAGCGGTGACGCGTATCTTGGGGTGGCCCTCGACAGAGTTACTTGGTAGCAATGTCAAAAAAATTGTGCCTGCCTCCATTCGCCCCCAGCATGATAGTTATATCGCTCAATATGTTAAAACCCGTGAGGCACAGATTATTGGTACGGGGCGAGAGGTGCTGGCGCAGCATAAAAATGGCCATTTAGTGCCCGTCCGCCTCGGTATTGGGCATATGATGCAAGGCAAATCCCATTACTTTGTCGGTTTTATTTCCGATCTCAGCCAGCGAAATGAGATGGAGCAAGAGCTGAAAAATAATGAAGCCAAGCTGAGATCGTTGATCAGTAATATCCCCGGGGTGGCCTATCGCTGTATGAATACTCAAGGCTGGCCCATGGTTTACATCAGCGATGCGGTATTTAATATCACGGGATACCCAGCTTCAGATTTTGAGCTTCCTAACGCTAAACGTTTATTCTCTTCGCTTTATTATCCCGATGATGTCGATACTATTTACGCACAAGCACAGCCACCAACCTTTTCAATGGAATACCGTATTATCCGTGCCGATGGTGAGGTGCGTTGGCTGTTTGAGCATGGAAATTATATTTTTGATGAGCAAAATCCAGACGGGTGGATTGATGGTTTTATCATGGATATTACTGAACGTAAGGTAATGGAGCAGGATCTGGTGGCCGCGAAGAATAATGCGGAACAAGCTGCCGCCGCTCGCTCAGCCTTCTTGGCCAATATGAGCCATGAGATCCGTACCCCAATGAATGCCATCATAGGTTTTAGCGATATTTTGTTAGAATCATCCTTGGATTATGAGCAACAAAAGCAATTATCAACCATTAATCGTTCGGCCAAATCATTATTGCATTTACTCAATGATGTTTTAGACAGTGCCAAACTCGACAAAGGCAAGCTGGAACTTGAAACCCGCGTTTTTTCTTTAACGGCTGAAATCGATACTGTTATCTCAACCTTGTGGTTGCAGGCCCAAAAGCAGCATTTATTACTGGAAGTGGATATCGCGCCAACGATGGGAACCCACTTTATGGGGTCGCCTGAGCGGATACGCCAAGTGCTGCTCAACTTAATAGGTAATGCTGTTAAATTCACAGCTGAAGGAAAAGTGACCGTAAGAGTTTTCTCTCCGTTAGACAATCAAGTGACATTTGAAGTTATCGATACTGGGATTGGCATGTCGCCAGAGCAGCTTGAGCGAGTGTTTGATGCCTTTTCCCAGGCGGATGCCTCTATGAGCCGTAAATACGGTGGTACTGGCTTAGGTACTACTATCAGCAAACAATTAGTAGAGTTAATGGGCGGGCATATTGAGGTTGAAAGCCGCTTAGGTTTGGGTAGTACCTTCCGATTTACAATTCCTCTCATTCAAAGTGTTGAAAACTTGACTCTACCGAGTTATGACAAGGTGTCACTGCCTCCATTAACAATACTGGTAGTTGATGATATTCAACAAAATATTGATCTGCTTTCAGTATATTTAACTCGACATGGACATCGAGTGATTACTGCCCGTGATGGTGAGCAGGCTCTATTACGAATGCAAAGGCATGATATTGATATCACCTTAATTGACTTACAGATGCCAGTAATGGATGGCTTAACCGCAGCAAGGCGTAGACGCCAACAGGAGCTTGAATCCGGGTTAACCTACATGCCGATGATTGCGTTAACAGCGAGTGTGCTTGAACAGGATAAACTCGAGACAAAACAAGTAGGAATGGATGGTTTTGCTAATAAACCCATTGATTTTTATTTATTAAATGTCGAAATCGCCCGCGTATTAAACCTTGAACTGTCCACACAGTCATTCGATAAAAATGAGCCCGATCTCAATGCCATCATCGATGAGCAAAGAGGGATACAACTCTGGGGAAGTAAAGCAAAGTTTATCCAAGAATTAGAAAAGTTTATCGCTCAATGGCCCGAAAAGTCTCGGCAGCTTGAGCAGGCAATTAACCAATCGGATCGGGATGCGATTGTCCAGCAAGGTCATGGATTAAAAGGCATTTCTGGCAATTTAGGCTTATTCCGTTGCATGGCCTTGTTTGCGGCATTAGAGCAAATGGCTGACTCAGAGCCACAGGTTTTAGTGGCTAGACAGCAGTTATTCAATGAACTTGAATCAACCATAGTGCAGATCACTCGTTATGTGCAGCAACTCGCTCACTATAAAGACGTGCAGATATCTACTCCTCAGACTGATCCAAACCAAGCTTTACCGCATATTGATGCTTTAATTGCGGCAGTACAACACCACTCCTTTGAAGAAGCTGATTTAACCGCCATTGAAAATCTATCGGTCCATCAACCCATGGTAAACACCATTGTTGATGCCCTCGATAATTTTGATTTTGATATTGCCCATACTGAATTAGTTAAGTTGCGGCTTGTCATTAGCTCACATAAGGAATAGCTATGCAGATTGCGACTGACGATAAGAAGACCTTATTACTGGTAGACGATGAGCCAGTTAATTTGCGGGTTTTGAAACAAATATTGCATCAAGACTATCGTTTGATTTTTGCTAAAAGTGGTGAAGAAGCATTGCATCTTGCCAAGGTTGAGCTGCCTGCTTTAATTTTACTCGACATCATGATGCCTGATATGACGGGTTTAGAAGTATGCCAAGCACTTAAAAGCATGCCTGAAACCCTGCCGATTCCTGTGATCTTTGTGACTGCGCTTAACGACGAGCATGATGAGGCGGCAGGTTTTGACGTAAGTGGCGTTGATTACATAGTCAAACCTGTGTCACCAACCATAGTTAAGGCTCGCGTTAAAACCCATCTCTCCCTTGTGCAGGCAGATGAATTACGTCGAACACGTCTGCAAGTTATTCAACGCTTAGGTCGCGCCGCCGAATATAAGGACAACGAAACCGGCACTCATGTAATGCGCATGAGCCACTATGCTCAAATCTTGGCGTTGGCCTATGGTCTTAGTGAGGCACAGGCGGATGACTTATTACATGCAGCACCTATGCATGATATTGGTAAGATTGGTATTCCCGATAGCATTATGCTTAAGCCTGCTAAACTCACCAAAGACGAGTTTGCTATTATGAAAACTCACCCCCATATCGGTGCTGAAATTATCGGTGAAGCCGATTCTGAGTTGTTACGGTTAGCAAAATCAGTGGCACTTACCCATCACGAAAAATGGGATGGTACGGGTTATCCAAATGGCCTAAAGGGAAAAGACATCCCGCTTGAGGGGCGCATCGTTGCCCTTGCTGATGTGTTTGATGCGCTCACTAGCAAACGTCCTTACAAAGAAGCTTGGTCGATTGCAGAAACGATGGCCTATCTTCATGAACAGAGTGGCTCCCATTTTGATCCTGAATTAGTGCAGTTATTTACCGAAAATTTAGATAAAGTGATTGAAATTAAAAATAAATGGATAGATAAGTAGCCATTGGTTTATCAGGCGTCTAACTAGCATGCCTATAGCTTAAGATAGAAATCCTTTGTCAGTTCGACCATTTGATTCGTGTAACTTCCCTCTAATCCACGGATGGTGAATATGGTTTGTAGGCACTGGCTCCCCTGTGTTTTAGTCAATAACAGCAAAACGCGATTGGCGGCTTTATTCTCCACACTTTTAACCTGTACCTCTTGCCTGAGATAAAGTGCGAACTGATTTAGGCAGACTTTAAAGCGTATAAGACTTTGAATCGGCAATATAAGACTTGCAGAACCCTCAGGTGATAAGCATTGGGAGATTGCTTTTAGCAATGGCTCAAATCCTAATGTATCGGTATGGCGCGCCATCGCTCTATGCTGGTCGTTCGCCTTGGGGCCATGTTCGAAGTAAGGCGGGTTGCAGATGATATGGTCAAAATATCCGTAATACTGAGTTTGCTGGCAAAAGTCTTGAATATCGCTATGGATAATACTGAGCCTGTCCGCCCAAGGACTTTGCACCATATTGAATTGGCATGCGGCGGCGGCTTTTTCCTCAAGCTCCACCGCGGTGATCTGCCCAAGGCTTCGCTGCGCCGCCATTAAACTCAATAATCCACTTCCGGCCCCTATATCTAGAATGTGTTTTGCCTGAGCAAGCGGTGCCCATGCGCCTAATATCACGCCGTCGGTGCTAACGGGCATGCCACAATTAAGATCATCAATGTGGAATTGTTTAAAGGTAAAAGCCATGAAAACTCATTTATCCGATGAATAAGGGAATGCGATTTAAGATCGTGGCTATTTTAAAGGGCGAGTTGTGCTTTCGCTAAGATTTTTATGGTTATGAGTCGGGCGCATTGATGTTTAAAGATTCGTCCTGAAACGCCAACATACCCTAATCGCTCTATTCTTCCAATGAGATCGCGTTTTTGTATTTTTGTGCTGTTTTGAGTCTAAGTTCACTTAATTGGCGGTTTAATTTATTACCTTGGTAACTCATTGTTAGCAGTTAATTAGCATTGGAACGCTTTTTTCGATAAAAACTATCTTACCTGTTGTATTGGTTTTTGAATTCTGGTATTAGTTTCGCCCCCATTTTTAATCAATTTTATGATTAACGGATAGGTGAACGGGTTTTTAGATGAATAAATCGGCAATGACGCCAATTTTTAGTTCATTTTTGTTTATAAACTCAGCAGATATCGCACATATTTACCACGGAATTGTGTAAACATAGATTTGCACTCCGGATGGGCTTTGTTTTAGCTATGGCTAATCGACACATAATCACTTAAGTTTATTAAAAACAATAAGACAAGATGGGGCTTTCCGTGCAAGACAATCAGATGAGTATTGGGGATACATTAGGCTTAGGTTTTATGACCTTCGCGTTTTTTTTGGGGGCGGGTAACTTAATTTTTCCTCCCTTTGCGGGGATGTTAGCTGGGGAGAACATGCTCCTTGCAATGCTAGGGTTTCTCATCACTGCCGTAGGTTTACCTTTGGTCGGGCTCATTGCTGTTGCTAAGGCTCAAGGTAAGGTTATGGCGATGTTGCCTGTGTTTGCGGCAACGGCATTAGCCATTGCGATTTATATCATCATCGGGCCTGCATTTGCTGCGCCGCGTACCGGTCTAGTGGCCTATGAAATCGGTGCTAAGCCCTTTATTGATAACACCACAGCAACCATTATGCTTGGCAGTTTATCGCTTAATCTGTCGCAACTAATTTATACCTTGTGCTTCTTTACTGTGACTATGCTGCTGGCATTGTTCCCCGGGAAATTACTCGACAGCGTCGGTAAAGTATTAACCCCTATCCTATTGTTATTACTAGTAGGTTTAGCCTTGTCTGTGGTGTTTTTACCCGCTTCTGATGTTGGTGCGGCCGTAGGTGATTACAAGAACCATCCGCTGACTAAAGGTATCCTTGAAGGCTATAACACTATGGATACTTTGGCATCTTTGATGTTCGGTATGTTGATTATCGATCTGCTGCGTAAAAAGGGCATCGAGCAGCCTAGCGCACAGACTAAGTACCTTATTCGCGCTGCCTTTATTGCCGCAGCGGGTCTTGCCTTTGTTTATGTGTCATTGTTCTTTTTAGGTGCCACGGCGGGTGATATTGCCGCAGGTGCTAAAAATGGCGGTGAAATTTTAACTAACTATGTGACCCGTGAGTTTGGCAATTTAGGCACTGTGTTGTTATCGGCAGTGGTAACGCTAGCCTGTTTAACTACGGCGGTGGGATTAGTGAGTGCATGCTCTGAGTTTTTCAATGAGCTAATGCCAAAGCTGTCTTATCGTTTTCTGGTGATTATATTAAGCGCTATCTGTGCTGTGATTGCGAACGTTGGGCTGTCACAACTGATTAATATCAGTATTCCGGTATTAATGACGGTTTACCCTGTGGCTATTGCACTGGTCGCGGTAACCTTTTTAACTGAATATTTCCCTCGTCCGCAGTTTGCTCACCGTGCGACCCTGTCTGTGGCACTCCTGTTTGGCATCTTTGACGGTATGAAGGTTGCCGCAAAAAGCCTCACGGGTGAAGACGGTAAAGGCGTGACTGAAGCGGCGCAAAGCTTTATCGATCTGGTCAGTGGTATGTCTCCCACCCTGTCTCTCCTACCGCTGTATGAAGAGGGAATGGCGTGGTTATTGCCAACCTTAGTTGTCATTGTGCTGTGTTTAATGATTCGCGGTGGCGGTGCAAAAGCAGTCACTGCCGCCTAAATAAAGGCGACTGCCAGTCGCGGAGAAATTAAGTTAATATCAACGGCGTATCTACCATACGCCGTTTTTTATGGAGTTTTCGTGGCTAAAACCTATCAGTGTGATCCGCTTATTGATGCATTTCTTGATGATCTTTGGTCTAGTAAGGGCTTAAGTGACAATACCTTGAGTGCCTATCGCACCGATTTACGCCATTTTGATCGCTATCTGCAAAGCCAAGGATTGGGTTTGTGCGATGTGGGTCAAGCTGACGTTCGTGCTTACTTAGCTTATCGGGTCGAGCAACAATTTGCCCGCACTAGTAGTGCACGTTTGCTGAGCAGTTTACGGCGTTTTTACACCTATTTATTGCAGACCAAGCAGATTGCAGGCGATCCCATGGCACTGATTGAATCGCCTAAGTTAAGTCGGCATTTACCTGATTCTCTAAGCGAGTCACAGGTTGATAGGTTACTGGCTGAGCCCAATGTGGACGACCCCGTTGAATGCCGTGATAAAGCCATGCTGGAGTTGTTATATGCCACCGGACTGCGGGTGAGCGAGCTGGTGGGATTAACCATGGAGCAGATGAGCTTGCGCCAAGGCTTAGTGCGGATTGTGGGTAAGGGCGGTAAAGAGCGTTTAGTGCCAATGGGTGAGGTAGCAATAACCGCCGTAGAACATTATTTAACTTCGGCGCGGCATGAACTCTTAGGCTATGTTCAATCTGACGTGGTGTTCCCTTCAAAGCGCTCGCAGATGATGACGCGGCAAACCTTTTGGCATCGTATTAAGCTCTACGCGAGCCGAGCTGGAATTGAAACTGAATTGTCACCCCATACATTGCGTCATGCCTTCGCCACCCATTTACTCAACCATGGCGCCGATCTTAGGGTTGTACAATTACTTTTAGGTCACAGTGACTTATCGACAACTCAAATCTATACCCATGTGGCCCGAGCGAGATTACAAGAGTTACATCAGCAGCATCATCCACGGGGATAGGCTTTGTGGATCACAAAACCGTGAATGGTTGAATTTAGTTACAGTATAAATTTGCATTCTATTTGGCTTGTCTGTAACTTTTTGCCCCCATACAGGGTCTATTAACCTGACCCATATGTCGCAGTAGCGATTTACTTAATAGGAAGTCCCCATGAAGTTGACCCGAGCATTATCTTTAGTTTTCGCGCTTGTTGTTGCGCCTCTGGCCAGCGCCGCAACGGCGACCACTCCAGACACTGCTGCGATTAAGCAAAAACTCAGTGAAATGTTAGATGTTGAAGTGATTTCAATGCAGGATTCGCCCATCGAAGGTTTATATCAAGCTATGACTAATCGCGGCGTGCTCTATATCAGCCGTGATGGTTCAAAAATGTTCCACGGTAATTTATACGATCTTGATAAAGGGATGAAAAACCTGACTGAAGCTGCACTTGCAGGCCCACGTTTGGCGATGATGAAACCGCTTGAAGATCATATGTTGGTGTATAAAGCGAAAGATGAAAAACACGTTGTAACTGTGTTTACCGATGTGAGCTGTGGTTATTGCCGCAAGTTACATAGCCAAATGGCCGAGTATAACAAGTTGGGTATTACCGTACGTTACTTAGCCTTCCCACGTGCGGGTGTGCCATCTGCCAATGCCGATGAAATGCAGGCTATTTGGTGTGCTAAGGATCCATTAAAAGCCATGACAGAAGCCAAGGCGGGTAAAAAAGTCTCTGCCGCGACCTGTGATGCTAAAATCGCCGAACAATACGAATTAGGTACCAGCTTTGGTGTTAACGGCACGCCTGCTATCGTGTTAGAAGATGGCAATATGATCCCAGGATATCAACCACCTGCGGATTTATTACGTACTTTAGAAGCGCGCCAATAGTCGCAATTCGGCTAAACTTATCCCATTAAAGGTGAGCCTAAAGCTCACCTTTTTGTTATCTTAGCCCCATGATTGTTTAAGAGTTTGTTCCCTTGATCCATAAAATAATCCGTCGTCCAACCGTTGATGATAGCCATTTACCCGCTCACCTTCCGCCGTTGTTAAGACAGCTCTATGCTCGCCGTGGTGTTATGCCCAACGAATGCGAACTGGTGCTCAAAGGCCTGTTAAGACCCGATACTATGAAGGGGTTGGATAGCGCCGCGAAGTTGATTGCCGATGCTATGCAGCAAGAAAAGTCGATTCTGATCGTTGGCGATTTTGATGCCGACGGCGCCACTTCAACCAGTGTGTGCCTGTTAGCGTTACGGATGATGGGGGCGAGTAAGGTCGATTATCTGATCCCCAATCGCTTTGACTACGGTTATGGCCTAAGTCCTGAGATTGTCGAAGTAGCGGCATCCAAACACGCGCAATTGCTGATCACCGTCGATAATGGCATTTCTTCTATCGAGGGCGTTGCTGCTGCAAAAGCCTTTGGTATGCAAGTGGTGATCACCGACCATCACTTACCCGGCCATGAGTTACCGGCTGCCGATGCCATAGTGAATCCCAATCAGCCCGGTTGTCAGTTTGCCAGTAAATCCATTGCTGGTGTGGGGGTGGCTTTCTATCTGATGACGGCGCTTAGGGCAGAGCTGCGCGCTCGTCACTGGTATCAAGCCCGCGGTATTGCCGAGCCTAACCTTGGCACTCTGCTGGATATTGTCGCCCTTGGTACAGTGGCCGACGTGGTAGCCCTTGATACCAATAATCGTATTCTGGTCGAGGCGGGATTACAGCGGGTACGCAGTGGTCGTTGCCGCGTGGGCATTACTGCTTTACTGGAAGTCGCGAAACGCAATCCAGCTCGGATTGTTGCCTCTGATTTTGGTTTTGCCGTGGGGCCAAGACTCAATGCCGCCGGCAGGCTCGATGAAATGGCGCTCGGGGTTGAAACCTTGCTGTGCGAAGACATGATGTATGCAAGGCGGATGGCGGCAGAACTCGATAGCCTCAACCAAGAGCGACGTGAGCTTGAGGTGGGGATGCAGCAAGAGGCGCTGAAAAGTCTTGAATATCTAAAGCTTAATGAAGAACAGCTCCCATGGGGCATTGCCCTCTTTCAAGAGGATTGGCACCAAGGGGTTATCGGTATTCTTGCCTCGCGAATTAAAGATAAATACCACAGACCTGTTATCGCCTTTGCCGACGCGGGTAATGGCGAAATTAAAGGCTCGGCGCGCTCCATCAAAGGTTTGCATATGCGCGATCTGCTTGAGTTAGTTAACTCCCGCCATCCGGGGCTGATTTGTAAATTTGGCGGCCATGCAATGGCGGCAGGTTTAACCTTAAAGTCCGGTGGCTTTGCAACCTTTGCCAAAGCCTACGATGATGCAGTGCGCGAACTATTAAAGCCTGAGCAGCTGACGGGCGAGCTTTGGTCCGATGGCGAGTTAACTCCGACGGAACTTACCCTCGAAATCGCCCAGTTACTGCGTAATGCCGGACCTTGGGGGCAGTCCTTCGAGGAGCCATTATTCGATGGTTATTTTAAGATTATCCAGCAGCGAATAGTGGGAGAACGCCACCTTAAATTAGTGCTTGAAACCCCATGTAGTACCCTGATGTTAGATGCGATTGCCTTTAATGTGGATTTACACACTTGGCCCGATGCGACGATTCAACATGCGCGTATCGTCTATAAGTTGGATGTGAACGAATATCGAGGTAATTTCACCTTACAGTTGATGGTCGAGCAAATCGAGCAGATGTGATCCGCGCTGATAGCGGGCAAATAGAGGTGAAAAGGAATTTTAGATTGAAGTCATTATCAGACAAAAAGATTCGCCAGTTACTTAAGCGTTTTGCTTGGATATATGCGGTTTGCCTTTGTATTCCCTGGATTTCGGCGGTCTTGACTACAAAGGCACAGGGGCAAACCTTGATTATCGGCATTTGGCCAGCTGCCTCATTATTTTATTTTCTTGCTTATCGCCACTTGGCTAACTCTTTTCGATTTGAGATCAATCGCCATCTTGCTTTTAGCTATCACGGTGGTGGCTCCTTTGCTGGAGCCATGTATTCATTGGCAAAAGTGGTGTTGCTGGGCATGGTGTTGATGATATTTATGAGTACAAAACATACCTAGATTAAGCGGTATTTAACGCTATATTGGAGCGATAAATGGAATATCGAGTCAGCAGTGAGCTATCGGAAATGGATTTTGATGTTATCCATGGTTTTATTTCCAACAGTTATTGGGCGCAGGGCATGCCTGCTGCGCTGCTGCAAAAGGCGCTTAGCAACAGTTTATGTTTTGGAGTATTTGATAAGGATAATCAACAACTTGCTTTTGCGCGACTGATTACCGATAAAGCCACCTTTGCCTACCTTGCCGATGTGTTTGTCCTCGAATCCCACCGCGGCTTAGGTTTAAGTAAGATGATTATGGCAGCAATTATGGAACATCCTGATCTGCAAGGATTAAGACGCATAATGCTCGCCACTCGCGATGCCCACGGACTCTATGCGCAATTTGGTTTTAAAGCGGTCGATGCACCAGAAACCCTAATGCAAATTCGGTTTGAGAGTCCTTATCAATAAAATAGCCAGCGTAAGCTGGCTATTTTATTGGGCGGTTAATTATTAAAGATTAAGCCGCTTTGGTGTCTGTGGTTTCGGTACTGTCATCGCTATGGCGAATTAAGTAATCAAATGCACCCAGTGAGGCATTGGCACCGCTACCCATAGCGATGATGATTTGCTTGTAAGGTGAGTTAGTTACGTCACCTGCGGCAAATACGCCTGGTACTGAGGTTTGGCCGCGCTCATCGACGATGATTTCGCCGCGAGGAGTCAAATCCACAGTGCCTTTTAACCATTCGGCATTAGGCACCAAACCTATCTGTACGAAGATCCCTGCCAGTGCGATATGGTGGCTTTCACCCGTTGCACGGTCGGTGTAGTTCAGGCCATTCACCCGAGTACCATCGCCTGTCACTTCTGTGGTCATCGCCTGAGTAATGATTTTGATGTTACCCATAGAGGCCGCTTTACGTTGCAATACATCGTCAGCGCGCAGTTTGCTATCAAACTCGAGTACTGTGACATGCTCAACGATGTTGGCTAAGTCGATGGCCGCTTCGATACCTGAGTTACCGCCACCGATAACCGCTACACGTTTGCCTTTAAATAATGGGCCGTCACAGTGTGGGCAGTAGGCTACGCCTTTACCGCGGTATTCTTTCTCGCCGGGGACGTTCATTTCGCGCCAGCGGGCACCGGTTGCCAGTAGTATGGTACGGCTACGCAGTTTCGCGCCGCTTGCCAATTCGAGTTCGAATAAGCCATCGCTCGCCAGTTTAACGGCTTTTTGGTTATCCATGATATCGACTTCGTAGTCACGCACATGGGCTTCAAGGTTTGCCACTAGTTTTGGACCTTCAGTCGCTTTAACCGATATAAAGTTTTCGATACCAACAGTTTCTGCGACTTGGCCACCGAATTTATCGGCCACCACTCCAGTACGTAGACCTTTACGGGCGGCGTAAATCGCTGCCGCAGCACCAGCGGGGCCACCACCGACGACTAAGACTTCGTATGGGGCTTTTTGGCTGAGTTCTTCGGCTTTACGGCTGGCTGCGCCAGTATCGAGTTTATTTAAGATCTCACCGATGCTGATACGACCTGCGGCAAACACTTCGCCGTTTAAGTACACAGACGGTACGGCCATGATGTTGCGGCTGGCGACTTCATCCTGGAACAGGGCGCCGTCGATCATCACGTTGGTAATGTTCGGGTTGATCGCGGCCATCATATTCAGCGCCTGAATCACATCAGGGCAGTTCTGGCAGGTGAGTGACACATAGGTTTCAAACTCATATTTGCCGGGTAGATTACGGATCTGCTCAATGATGTCGTCGCTGAGTTTGATTGGGTGTCCACCCGTGTGCAGCAGGGCTAACACGAGTGAAGTAAATTCGTGACCCATAGGCAGACCAGCAAAGCTAATCTGAGTATTGAGTTCTGGGTTTACCACTGTCATCGCTGGCGTGCGTTGGCCTTGAGCTTCTTTAAGGCTCACGAACGTTGAAAGGCTAACGATGTCATTGGCTAAGCTTTTTAATTCTTGAGACTTCTTGCTTTCATCTGCTGACACGACAAGTTCAACTGGTCTCTTGAGGTTTTGCAGATAGGTTTGCAGTTGATTTTTTAAATTCGCATCTAACATGATGACTCCAAATCAGCGTAAAAATTGAAAAATATTGAAAAACGCGAGGGGTGCCAATCTGACTCATGCAGGGGGGAGTCAGATTGGCGGGGTTGACCTTTAGGCGAGATTAGATTTTGCCAACGAGGTCTAAAGATGGTGCTAGGGTTTCGTCACCAGGTTGCCATTTAGCTGGGCAAACTTCACCATCGTGAGTCGCAACGTATTGAGCCGCTTGGATCTTACGAACCAGTTCTTGAGCGCTACGGCCGATACCTAAGTCATGGATTTCAGCAACTTTCACTTGGCCTTCTGGGTTGATCACGAAAGTACCACGGAGTGCTAAACCTTCTTCTTCGATCATCACACCGAAGTTACGGCTGATCACACCAGTAGGGTCTGCCAGCATTGGGAAGTTGATCTTCTTAATAGTGTCAGAAGTATCGTGCCATGCTTTGTGAGTGAAGTGAGTGTCAGTAGAAACTGAGTAAACTTCAACGCCCATTGATTGTAACTTAGCGTAGTGATCCGCCATGTCGCCTAATTCAGTTGGGCAAACGAAAGTGAAGTCTGCTGGATAGAAGAATACAACTGACCATTTACCTAACAGATCTTGTTCTGTTACAGGCACGAACTCACCATTGTGGTAAGCAGTGGCTTTGAATGGTTTGATGGTGCTGTTGATAATTGATTGAGTCATTTTATGCTTCCATTTAGTTGATTATGGTGAATTTAGTGACGGGCATTAGCTTGTTCCCCCGTCGATGAGAAGTATATTACTGACCTAACGACGATAAATATAACGGATAAAAACTATCATCCTAATCGATTTTATCGAATTTATTGGGTTTGATATGATGGATTAATCGATTTTTCAGCACTGGCGTGTCTTAGCGGCTAATCGATTGTTTAATTTGGTTATGTAGCGTTAGGGAAGGGTAATAAAAAAGGGATATCGACGATATCCCTTTAAACATAAAAACGGTTGCAACAAGCTACTGAAGTTCTAGGTTCTAGGTTCTAGGTTCTAGGTTCTAGGTTCTAGGTTCTAGGTTCTAGGTTCTAGGTTCTAGGTTCTAGGTTCTAGGTTCTAGGTTCTAGGTTCTAGGTTCTA
>NZ_JAMDJP010000034.1:0-48097 GCF_023475945.1 Shewanella sp. 8A | reverse complement strand
ATGAGACCGCATCTGAGTTTAAATATGGCAACGCCCAATCAGGTGCACAATAGAAAAGGCCAGCTACTGGAGCTGGCCTAAAAACTGTCAACCTATCTTAGGACGGGACAATTAGCAAAACACTTTATATTTGCTTTGCGAACATAAGGGATAGACTGAGTTATCCCTTATCACCATTAACCTTCTACAGGATAATGGATTTTCGCATTCGCTTTCAGTGACTCGATCAAACCGCGGTAATCCGCTTCGCTGTATTGTGCATTTAGGCGTTGTTTTAGTGCATTGACTAATTCATCGCTAACAGACTCAGCCGCGTTCACTTTGTCCAGTGCAATCACAGCATAGCCATTTGCTAAAGCGACAGTATCAACCACAGGTGCGGCACTCGGCGTTGGCATTTGGAAGGTTTTAGTCACAATGGCCGCGTCTAAATCCTGTGCACCACGCCCCAATTTAGCCTTAGCGATTAAGCTCACATCAGCAGCGCCCGCTTTCACTTGCGCCATTAACTCTTCTGCTTTAGCACGTGCTGCTGCGTTCGCTTGATCTTGCTTTAAACGCTCTGCGATGTCGGCCTTCACTTCGGCTAATGGCATAGTGCCCGCATCGTGATGTTCTTTCATGCGAATAACCACTACATGATTCGGCTCAAGCTCAATCACTTCACTATTTAGCCCTTGGCGCATCACTGAGTCTGAAAATGCTGCTTTTACTACATCAGGCTTGTTCAATGCCGCTGGCACATCATCACGCGAAAATAGCGGCGTTGTCTTAATCTCAACACCCACTACTTTTGCAGTTTCGGCTAAGGTATCAGGCACTTCGTAGCTGGTATCAGCCAGTTTGCTCTGCAAGCTATAGAATTGATCTACCGCTTTTTTCTCTTGTAACTGAGCAATAATCTTAGTTTTAACGTCAGCAAAGGGCACTGTGGTACCAGGCTGAACGTCTAACAGTTTGATGATGTGGAAACCAAAATCTGTTTTGACGACAGCTGAGTGTTGGCCTTTTTGCAGAGCAAAAAGCGCAGCATCGAATGAGGGGTCCATCACACCGGGCTCAAACCAGTCTAATTTTCCGCCCTGCTCTGCACTTAAGGTATCTTCAGAATTGGCTTTGGCTAACTCAGCAAAATCAGCACCGTTATCTAACTGCTTGGCTAAATCTTCAGCCTTGGCTTTCGCAGCGGCTTCATCGCTACCTGGGCCAATCAGAATGTGCGCGGCTAAACGTTTCTCGTTAGACACATATTGTGTCTTATGCTCATCGTAGTAAGCCTGAGCTTCTTCTTCGGTCACTTTGCTGTCTTTGGCAAAATCAGCCGCGTTTAACTCAACATATTCTAAACTCACCTTCTCTGGGCTCATAAACTGGCCCTGGTTGGCGTCATAGTAGTTTTTTACTTGCTCGTCTGTCACAGAGGCATTGGCAAGGTATGGCGCAGAGTCCACCACTAAATAACGAATGTCGCGAGTTTGGCCTTGCAGCTCAGCTAATTGTTTAGCTTCACCGGGTAATACAAATTCAGTGCCCACTAACGCCGCAGTTAACTGACGACGAGTCATATCGACACGCATCATGCTTCTAAAGGTTTGTGGCTGATAACCTAACTGACGCAAAATAGCCTGATAACGGTCGTTATCAAATTTACCGTCAGTTTGGAAAGCGGGTTCAGATTTAATCGCTGCAATAATTTGTTCGTCAGAAACACGTAATCCCATCGCAGCGGCAGCTTGATCGATCAGTTTGTCTGCCACTAGACGCTCGAGAACGCTCTGCTTAATGCTTTCTAGGTATCTTTCGTCCGCAGATAGGGCAGCAAACATTTCGCCCAGTTGTTGTTCCATACGAGCGCGTTCGCTCTGGTAGGCTTGTTCTAACTCGGCTTTAGTGATCTTGTCACCGTTGACTTCTGCGGCAGGTACATCGGAAGTTGAGCCTAAATAGCTACTCACCCCTGCAAATGCAAAAGATAAAATCACAAGTACGAGAATGCCTTTAGCAATCACGCCTTGCGAACCATCGCGGATCTTTTCTAACATCAGATATCTCGCTCGTTGCGATTAACAAAATAAAAAGGCGCATCAGGTTGAGATGCGCCTTTCTGTAATTAATAGGGATTATTCAGACGCTACCACTGGTAAGTGCTAAAACCCCGAGTAATGGTAGAAATTGACCTTCAAAATCCATTACTTTCAATTCGTAAAAAGCACTGTTTAAACAGTGCTTATCATTACGAACGCCTTACAAAGGCTGCGATATCAAAAATTAATTGACAGCGTCTTTCAGAGCTTTACCCGCTTTAAAAGCTGGGATCTTTGCTGCTGCGATTTTGATTTCTTCACCCGTTTGTGGGTTGCGGCCAGTGCGTTCAGCGCGCTCACGCACTTCAAAAGTACCAAAACCAACAAGAGAAATTTTATCGCCTTCTTTCAAACCTTCAGTCACAGCTGCGATAAAAGAATCCAGTGCACGGCCGGCAGCGGCTTTAGAAATGTCAGCACCAGAAGCGATTTTCTCGATTAGTTCAGATTTGTTCATGTCATCCCCTTGAATGTAATTTTTTTGCGCCGCAACCAAATCCGTCTCTAGAGCGGTCTGCGGAGGCTTTTATAACAAGCTTGAATTCAAAGTTCAAGCTGAGTTCGAAAACCAAAGAAATAAAACTAGATACAGCTCAAAGCCAGTTGCCCCAAGGGCTTGGAGCAGCTGGCTCTCCACTGACCTAGGCTACCACAGGTCTGCGCTTTGTTAAGCCCCTTTTTTCATTTTTTTTAACGTCATAGCGCATTTTCTTGCGTTATGCCAAGTTTTTAACCACTTCGAAGCCTTCAACGGGTCTTTCTAGCGCCAGTTTTAACACTTCGTCGACCCAACGCACAGGGCGAATTTCTAAATCGGCAATGACATTGGCAGGAATTTCTTCCAGATCGCGCTCATTTTCTTTTGGAATAAGCACCAATTTAATGCCACCGCGATGTGCTGCCAGCAGTTTTTCTTTTAAACCACCGATAGGTAACACTTCACCGCGTAAGGTAATTTCACCCGTCATGGCCACATCGGCGCGCACAGGGTTACCAGTGAGGCTGGAAACAAGCGCAGTACACATTGCAGCACCTGCGGATGGACCATCCTTCGGCGTTGCTCCTTCTGGTACGTGCACATGGATATCACGCTTCTCATAAAAGTCGCCATTGATACCCAATTGTTCCGCACGGGCACGCACAACGGTCATCGCCGCTTGAATCGACTCTTGCATCACATCGCCAAGTGAGCCTGTGTAAGTCAACTTGCCTTTGCCGGGCACTGAAGTCGCTTCAATGGTGAGCAAATCACCACCCACTTCAGTCCAAGCCAACCCTGTGACTTGACCGATTTGGTTGTTCGATTCCGCCTTGCCATAGTCAAAACGCTGCACACCGAGGAAAGACTTGAGATTATCCGCGGTGACTGTAACTGACTTGATGGATTTATCCAGCAGGATCATTTTCACGACCTTACGGCAAATCTTAGACAACTCACGTTCTAGCGCCCGCACACCCGCTTCACGGGTGTAGTAGCGGATGATGCCGACTATCGCACTGTCTTCAATATGAATTTCATTCGCTTTAAGGCCGTTACGCTCGATTTGCTTCGTCAATAAATGCTGCTTAGCGATATTGAGTTTTTCATCTTCGGTATAACCCGACAGACGGATCACTTCCATACGATCTAAAAGTGGCCCCGGAATATTCATCGAATTCGAGGTCGCCACGAACATTACATCGGATAAGTCGTAGTCGACTTCGAGGTAATGGTCGTTAAAAGTCGCGTTTTGTTCAGGATCGAGCACCTCTAATAGTGCTGATGCTGGGTCGCCACGCATGTCCGAACTCATTTTGTCGATTTCATCCAGCAGGAATAAGGGGTTTTTCACGCCCACTTTGGCCATTTTTTGGATGATTTTACCTGGCATAGAGCCAATATAGGTACGGCGATGTCCACGAATTTCCGCTTCATCACGCACGCCGCCTAAGGCAACACGCACATACTTACGACCCGTCGCCTTGGCAATCGATTGACCGAGTGAGGTTTTACCTACACCTGGTGGTCCAACTAAACACAGGATTGGCCCTTTCAGTTGACGCACACGGCTCTGCACCGCCAAGTATTCCAGAATACGGTCTTTGACCTTTTCCAAACCATAGTGGTCAGTATCCAATACCTCTTGGGCTTTCGCTAAATCACGTTTGATTTTAGAGCGTTGACTCCAAGGCACAGACGTCATCCAATCCACATAGCTACGAACCACGGTCGCTTCGGCAGACATCGGCGACATCATACGTAATTTGTTCAGTTCAGCGACCGCCTTTTCTTTGGCATCGCTTGGCATATTGGCTTCTTCAATCTTACGATTTAAGACTTCAAATTCGTCATGGCCTTCGTCTAAGTCACCCAATTCTTTTTGGATGGCTTTCATTTGCTCGTTCAGGTAGTACTCACGTTGGCTCTTTTCCATCTGCTTTTTAACGCGGGTGCGGATGCGTTTTTCAACCTGTAACAGGTCAATTTCCGACTCCATCATCGCCATTAAATATTCAAGACGTTCGCCAATATTGGTCATCTCAAGGACAGATTGTTTGTCCTCAAGCTTAAGCGGCATGTGAGCCGCCATCGTGTCAGCAAGGCGCGCCGCTTCATCGATACCTGAAAGAGAGGTTAAAACCTCTGGCGGGATCTTCTTGTTGAGCTTGATATAGCCTTCAAATTGGCCAATCGCGCTACGAACCAAGACTTCCTCTTCTTTGTCTTCTAAAGGCTCAGATTCGAGATATTCAGCCTTAGCCACAAAGAAATCTGTTTCTTGGGTATAACGCGTAATACGGGCGCGGCGACCACCTTCGACCAACACTTTGACTGTACCGTCTGGTAGTTTCAGCAGTTGCAGAATAGATGCCACTGTACCAACGTCAAAGATATCGTCTTTGGTCGGCTCATCTAACTCAGCATCACGCTGAGCAACTAAAATAATTTGCTTATCCTGGGCCATTGCCGTTTCGAGACAACGAATCGATTTTTCTCGGCCAACGAACAACGGAATTACCATATGGGGATAGACCACCACATCTCTCAGTGGCAGCACGGGGAGTTCGATATGCGCTTCACGCTCTAAGGTCATAGTTCGATTCCGTTTAAATAAAAGGGATTTGTTAAGGAGTATATTGGGGCGGTTTAGGCCCTTTCAATGGTCAATACGAAAAAAGGAGCCCATTGGACTCCTTGATTTTCAGTTTATTAGCTATCTGTACAATTATTGTTCGCCAGAAGCCACCTGTGCTTCATTGCGCTCATAAATCAGAATCGGTGCAGACTCACCATTAACCACTGACTCATCGACAACCGCTTTCACTACACCTTCTATCGATGGGATATCATACATAGTATCAAGTAAGATACCTTCTACGATTGAGCGTAAACCACGGGCCCCTGTTTTACGTGACATGGCTTTATGGGCAATCGCTTTAAGTGCATCTTCGCGAAACTCTAATTCGACCCCTTCCATCTCAAACAGTGCGTTGTACTGCTTAGTTAAGGCATTTTTAGGCTCAGACAGAATTTGCACTAATGCATCTTCATCCAATTCAGTTAGTGTAGCAACGACTGGTAGACGGCCGATAAACTCGGGGATCAAGCCGTATTTAACTAAATCGCCTGGCTCAACTTGAGACAGGGTTTCAGATATCGTTGCTTTATCTTTTTCGCCTTTAACTTGCGCACCAAAACCGATACCCGAACCCACGTGAGCACGCTGTTCAATCACCTTTTCAAGACCCGCAAATGCACCACCACAGATAAACAGGATCTTAGAGGTATCTACCTGTAAGAACTCTTGCTGTGGATGCTTACGCCCACCTTGTGGCGGAACCGCGGCAACCGTACCTTCGATAAGTTTCAGTAGCGCTTGCTGCACACCTTCACCCGATACGTCACGGGTAATTGACGGGTTATCCGATTTACGGCTGATTTTGTCGATTTCGTCGATATACACGATACCACGCTGCGCTTTCTCAACGTCGTAATCGCACTTTTGCAGCAGCTTTTGAATGATGTTTTCAACGTCTTCACCCACATAACCGGCTTCAGTTAAGGTGGTAGCGTCTGCCATAGTAAATGGGACATTCAATGAGCGCGCGAGCGTTTCGGCCAGCAGTGTTTTACCACTGCCCGTTGGACCAATCAGCAGAATGTTACTCTTGCCCAATTCCACCCCATCTTTAGGGGATGAATTTCTCAGACGTTTGTAGTGATTGTATACCGCAACAGAAAGGACTTTTTTAGCTCTGTCCTGCCCAATGACATAATCATCTAAATGTGCACGCAACTCATGTGGCGTGGGTAATTTATCATTATCACGCTTGGGGGAGATTTCTTTAATCTCTTCACGAATGATGTCATTACATAACTCGACACATTCGTCGCATACATATACTGATGGGCCTGCAATCAGTTTTCTGACTTCATGCTGGCTCTTACCGCAAAAAGAGCAGTACAGCAATTTACCGCTGTCACCATTATTTTTGTTGTCGCCCATTAATTACCTCATTTGCAGTCTGCTCTACTGCTTATCTTAAACTTGTTCACTTTAAACTCAGCGTTGCTTTACAGAGCATAGCCCAGTCAAAAGTAAAAATCAGCTGCGTTTAGTCATCACTGCGTCAACTAAACCATATTCCACAGCTTGAGTAGCGCTCATGAAGTTATCGCGATCAGTATCACGCTCAATTACTTCGAGTGGCTGGCCCGTATGCTCTGACAGCATCAGGTTCAGTTTATGCTTGATGCCTAAGATTTCTTGGGCATGAATAGCGATATCAGAAGCCTGACCTTGGAATCCACCCAGTGGTTGGTGGATCATCACGCGAGAATTAGGTAAGCAGAAACGCTTGCCCTTTTCACCGCCAGCTAATAAAAACGCGCCCATACTGGCCGCTTGACCAATACACACCGTACTCACATTAGGCTTAATAAATTGCATGGTATCGTAAATCGCCATGCCCGCGGTGACTGATCCACCGGGTGAGTTGATATATAAAAAGATATCTTTATCTGGGCTTTCTGATTCGAGGAATAGCAACTGCGCCACAATCAGATTTGCCATATGCTCTTCAACTTGACCCACTAAAAAGATAATCCGCTCTTTTAACAGACGAGAATAAATGTCGAATGAGCGTTCACCCTTAGCAGTCTGTTCGATCACCATAGGCACTAAAGCACTTTGTATGTCTGACGCATTATGCATTATTCATTTCCCTAAATAAAAATGGCTCGCATGAGGAGCCTCATACGAGCCATTATAAATGGCGAACTGCCAATCAAGTCAAGCTTAGCTTATGCGCGACCTGTAGCCTTGTTCATAAATTCTTCAAAAGCGACTTCTTTTTCGGTCACTTTGGCTGTTTTAAGCAGTGCTTCAACAGCTTGCTCTTCAAGCGCAACGTTGCGCATGTTTTGCATCAGCTCTTTATTGCTGTTGTAATACGCAATCACTTCACTTGGATCTTCATAAGCAGAAGCCATAGAAGCGATTAAGCCTTGTACACGCTCATCTTCCGCTTTCAGCTCGTTAGTCTTGATGACTTCGCCTAATAACAGACCGATCTTCACGCGACGAGCTGCTTGCTCAGTGAATAATTCAGCTGGCAGTTCAGGCATGTTCGCCGTTTGACCGCCGAAACGTTGCATCGCTTGTTGACGCAATACGTTAACTTCACCATCGATCAGTGCTTTTGGCAGTTCGATGTCATTGTTAGCTAATAAACCTGCGATCACTTGCTCTTTCACATTAGCTTTTAACGCTTGCTCAAGCTCACGGTTCATGTTCTTACGGATTTCAGCTTTAAGGGCTTCTAAACCACCTTCGCTGATACCGAATAATGCTGCAAACTCATCGTTTACTTCAGGTAAGTTAGCCGCTAATACTTCAGTTAAGGTGATAGCAAACTTAGCTGCTTTACCTTTTAAGTTTTCAGCGTGATATTCTTCAGGGAAAGTCACGTCGATAACGAACTCTTCACCGGCTTTGTGACCTAAGATACCCGCTTCAAAACCTGGGATCATACGGTTACTACCTAATTGCAGTTCGAAATCGTCAGCTTTACCACCTTCGAATTCAACACCATCAACTGAACCCACAAAGTTCATTTTCACTTTGTCGCCGTCAGCGGCTTCACGCTCAACTGCGGCGAAAGTCGCGTGTTGCTTACGTAAAGTTTCGATCATGCTGTCTACATCTGCATCGGTTACAGAGGCTTTTGGTTGCTCTACTTCAATTGCATCTAAACCTTTCAGCTCAACTTCTGGGTAGATTTCGAAAGTTGCTACGAATTCGAATTTTTCACCGTCAGTTGCACCTGGAACGAAAGTTGGTGCACCTGCTGGGTTTAATTTCTCAGCGATGATCGCTTCGATAAAGTTACGTTGCATCACTTCACCAGTGATGTCTTGACGAATAGCTGCGCCATAACGTTTGTTGATTACAGTAACAGGCACTTTGCCAGGACGGAAACCTGGGATACGAGCACGCTTAGCTTCACGTTGTAAACTGTCTTTAACCAGTTTTTCAATTTGTTCAGCAGGAACAGAAATGGTCAGGCGACGCTCTAGGCCTTGGGTTGCTTCAACAGAAACTTGCATTGTTTTACCTCGAAATTTGTCTAACGTCCTTTGTAATAGTCGAATCTTCAACTATTCAGGTATTCGTTTCTTGATCATTAAATTTGACTACAATGCCCACCACTACTGGCTTTTGGCACAGGTCGCTGTTAGTTGATATCTATCAAGACGCGACATTATAGCCACCGTTTTGTGCAGAGTCGAGCCTCAACGGCCGAATCTAGGGTATAAAAAAAGCGACCAGAGGTCGCTTTTTTTATTTTGTACTCAAAGTACTAAAAATGGGGTGACTGATGGGGCTCGAACCCACGACAACCGGAATCACAATCCGGGACTCTACCAACTGAGCTACAATCACCACTGAAACTGGTACGCCCGGCAGGATTCGAACCTGCGACCACCCGCTTAGAAGGCGGGTGCTCTATCCAACTGAGCTACGGGCGCATGGTCTACAGATTACTCTGCATCCTAACCGGCGTTGGATAGCATTTGGCTATCCATGCTACTCGCTCACTTAAACACTCGAGCAAATAACAATTAAAGTGGTCGGTGATAGAGGATTCGAACCTCTGACCCTCTGGTCCCAAACCAGATGCGCTACCGGACTGCGCTAATCACCGAAGGTCTTACTATATTTGGCATTAACTGAGAGAGTTTCCTCTATTCTACTCTCATCCAAAATCTGGATTTATTACAGTACTGTGCTAATCACCAAAAAAGTTTTCAAAGCAAATCAACACATCTGCTCGAGAACGGAGCGCATCTTAGCCCCTCACTTTGCACCCGTCAACGATTTTTTTAACCGTTCATGCTAGATGCTGAATTATCAGTCGAATACGCTTTTTTTTATCCATTTCACGACGGCATTTGCCATGACACACCCGCTACGCCCTGTTAAAATAGCCGCGATTGCCAATCTCTGTGTTAACTACCGTTTTAACCATCGCCAATATAAAGGATATCCTACACCCATGACAGCCCAAATAATCGACGGCAAGGCGATTGCTCAATCCATCCGCACTCAACTGCGCGAAAAAGTTACCGCCCGTAAAGAGGCTGGACAACGCGTACCAGGTTTAGCCGTGATTCTCGTGGGAGCAGACCCCGCCTCTCAGGTTTATGTTGGTAGTAAACGTAAAGCCTGTGAAGAAGTGGGATTTATTTCTCGCTCTTACGATCTCGATACCAGTTATACCGAGGAAGCATTATTAGCCCTTATCGACGAACTCAATGATGATCCGACGATCGACGGTATCTTAGTGCAGCTCCCTCTGCCTGCGCATATCGAAGACTCTAAAGTGATCGAGCGCATTCGCCCCGATAAAGATGTCGATGGTTTCCACCCATATAACGTTGGCCGTTTAGCGCAGCGTATTCCGGTGCTGCGCTCTTGCACGCCGATGGGCATTATGACACTCATTAAATCCACTGGCGTCGATACCTATGGCTTAGATGCGGTTGTCGTTGGTGCCTCGAACATTGTCGGCCGACCAATGACACTCGAGCTACTGCTTGCGGGCTGCACCACCACAACTTGCCATCGTTTTACTAAAAACCTCGAACAAAAAATTCGCCAAGCCGATTTAGTGGTGGTTGCCGTGGGTAAACCTGGCTTTATCCCTGGTGAATGGATTAAACCCGGCGCTATCGTTATCGATGTGGGTATCAACCGCTTAGAAAATGGTACCTTAGTGGGCGACGTGCAATATGATGTTGCTGCGCAAAACGCTAGCTTTATCACACCTGTACCTGGCGGTGTGGGACCAATGACCATAGCCAGTCTTTTAGAAAACACCTTATATGCCGCCGAGCAATATCACGACTAGGTTCTAGGTTCGGCAAGCATAAAAAAACCTGCATAATGCAGGTTTTTTTATTGGCTGAAGATTTTTTTATTAAAAACAATAGCTAATTAAGCCTATTTCTTACGCCAAGTGGTGCCACTTGGGCCATCCTCTAAGACCACACCAAGCTCATTTAACCGATTACGCGCCACGTCAGCCGCTGGCCAATCTTTTTCACTGCGAGCGCGGTTACGTTCAACGATCAATGCTTCAATCTCTGCAACCTCATCGTCACTGCCCTCACCTTTAAAGAAGGCCTCGGGAGATTGATGCAGTAAGCCCAGCACATCAGCAAGTTGTTTCATTGACACGGCTAATGCAGAAGCCTCTGCCATATCAGTGAGTTTCAGACGGTTGATCTCACGCACCATATCAAACAGCACTGAATAGGCTTCAGGGGTGTTAAAGTCATCGTCCATTGCCGCTTTAAACTTAGCGACAAACTCTTCGGCAGGTGCCGGCGCTACAGTCAGGTCAACATCTTTAATCGCAGTGTATAAACGCTCTAACGCCGCACGCGCCTGCTTGAGGTTTTCTTCAGAGTAGTTAATCTGGCTACGATAGTGACCCGATAGCAGGAAGTAACGTACGGTTTCAGCGTCGTAATGACTTAATACATCACGAATGGTGAAGAAGTTGCCTAAAGATTTAGACATCTTTTCGCGGTCGATCATCACCATGCCAGTGTGCATCCAATAATTTACGTATGGCGTGTCATGGGCGCAGCAAGACTGGGCAATTTCATTCTCATGGTGTGGAAACTGTAAATCTGAGCCGCCACCGTGGATATCGAAATGTAAACCTAAGTGCTTGCTATTCATCGCCGAACATTCGATATGCCAGCCTGGTCGACCCGGTCCCCATGGAGATTCCCATGTTGGCTCACCCGGTTTAGACATTTTCCACAGCACGAAATCCATTGGATTTTGCTTATTATCATCAACCTCAACCCGTGCACCAGCCTGTAATTGCTCCAGATTCTGGCCAGATAGGCGACCGTATTCGGGGAAAGAGGCCACACTAAACAGCACATCGCCATCGGCAGCGATATAAGCATGACCACGGGCCAATAAACGTTCGACCATATCGATGATTTCGGCAATGTGCAGAGTGGCACGTGGTTCGAAATCGGGACGGATCATATTCAGCGCATCGAAATCCTTGTGCATTTCACCAATCAAGCGATCGGTTAATGTATTGCAGTCTTCTTGGTTTTCGTTAGCACGCTTGATGATTTTGTCATCAATATCGGTGATGTTGCGCTGGAAATTCACTTCATAACCCGCGTAACGCAGGTAGCGAACGATCATATCGAAGGAAACAAAAGTACGCCCATGGCCAATATGACAGAGATCGTAAACGGTCACGCCACATACATACATCCCAACTTTTCCGGGATTAATAGGCTTAAATTCCTGTTTTTGGCGGGTAATACTGTTGTAAATCTTCAACATCGGTATTCTCTTCAAAGATAGATTCAAGTGTAAAATCAAGGGGTCAGTCTACCACGCTGACGAGGGTTTTGAATACTGCACTTTGCGCGCAATCCGAGATAAGTTAGAATCGCGCCACTATTTACTGAGAGTATGAAAACATGATCACATTACACACTAATTTTGGCGACATTAAACTGCAACTGAACGCCGAAAAAGCCCCGCTGACCGTGGCAAACTTTATGAAATATGTTGACGAAGGTTTCTTCGACGGCACCATTTTCCACCGTGTAATTGACGGCTTTATGATCCAAGGCGGTGGTTTTACCGCTGAAATGAGCCAAAAACGTTGCCATGAGCCAGTGAAAAACGAAGCCAACAACGGTTTATCAAACCGTACTGGTACTATCGCGATGGCGCGTACTTCGGACCCACACTCAGCGACGGCTCAGTTTTTCATCAACGTCAACGATAACACCTTTCTCGATTTCAAATCTGAAAGCATGCAAGGTTGGGGTTACTGCGTGTTTGGTGAAGTGGTTGAAGGCATGGACATCGTTGAAAAAATCAAAGCTGTCAGCACTGGTAACCGTGGCATGCACCAAGATGTGCCATTAGAAGCGGTTGTGATTGAAAAAGTAAGTGCGGCCTAATTCCCTAGGATGCGAACCTTATTTATTGGCGATCTGCACTTAAGTGCCGATCGCCTCGATATCACCCAAGCCTTTAATCGTTTTCTCGATACCGAACTTGATGATGTAGATGCTCTCTATATTCTGGGGGATCTCTTTGAGGTATGGGTCGGCGACGATTTAGCCTTGCCCTTTGCCATCGAATTAGCGCGCAAGCTCAAGCAAGTCTCCCAAACCTTGCCCATCTACTTTATTCACGGTAATCGTGACTTTATGTTAGGCAAACAATTTGCCGATGCTGCGGGTATGCAAATGTTGCCCGAAGTCAAATGCTTAGATCTCTATGGTGTTAACACGGTTATTTTGCATGGCGACAGCTTGTGTACCTTAGATAAAGCCTACCAACGCTTTCGCAAATTACGCAGTTTTGCCTTTGCCCGTTGGCTTTATAGCTGTTTGCCGAAGAAAAAACGTCAAGCCATTGCCAATAAAATCCGCAGTAACAGCCAAAGCAGTAATCAGCAAAAAAGCTATGTGATTATGGACGTAGAACCCAGTGCGGTGAATGCGTTATTTGCTCAAACCCACAGCAAACAGATGATCCACGGTCATACCCATAGGCCTGCTATCCATGAATTAAACAATGGCTGCAAACGCATTGTAGTCGGTGATTGGTACGAGCAAGGCAGCGTGTTAGTGGTCAGCGCCGACGGTGTGGAGTTAAAAAGTCTGCCCTTCGACGCCAGCTAAGCACCTATAGCGTCTTCACCATTAACACATCTACCGCTAAGGCCTCATACCTGAATATGGTTGAGGCCGCTATTTATCTTTCCCACTGGGCAACTAAGGGTTGACCACTGTGGAAATGAAACTCGTCATCGGGCGCCATAATCAATTCGGCTTCTCTCTCGCCAAAATAAGCAACTCGCTCGCTGATATCCTCAGTCGATACTAACTGTGCCAGCTTAAGATAATCCTCAAAATGACGCGCCTCTGAGCGCAGCAGTGACACATAAAACTTACTTAACTCTGCATCCAAGTAAGGCGCTAATTTGGCAAAGCGCTCACAGGAGCGCGCCTCAATGTATGCACCCACAATCAACTTATCCCGCAGAATATCCTTCTCATGGGTGGTCACGTGGCTCATCATCCCTTTTGCGTAACGCCCAGCACGAATATTACGATATGGGATTTGCCGTGCGTGCATCAGCTCCAGCACTTGCTCAAAATGATGGAATTCTTCTTTTATCAAACGGATCAGTGGTGGGATCAGATCCTGTGCAAAAGCAAAATGTTGATTCGGCTGTAGATTGGCTACCAACTCATTCTTTTTGACATCACGAGCCAAAAACTGCTCGATATTGCGATCCTTATGATAAACAAATTCCTCATAGGGTTTCGCCCATGCCAATAGCGATTGTCCGCTGTCTTTATCCAAGGCATATCGCCTCAATAAGAACATCGCAGTCTGCGCCGCTTTTAGCTCACAATTACAATGGTCAATTAAGAGTTCATCTAACGAGGCAGAGGCTCTTGCTACATCAATCCAAGTTTGCGGCGTCTCACAACGAAGAAACGCATGAACAGGTGCCAGTAATTGCTGCATGGGATCACTCAAAAATCTTAAAGAAAATATCGCCATATTTTACGCGTAATTATCAACAAGCTATAGCTTTAGACACCAGTAAACTTGACTAGCTGAACTTTTTGTTCAATAAATAATCTACACTTTAAGAACTGAGATCCTGATCACGGCACATCTCAATTCAAAGAGTAGGCAATCGGGAGTTAAAGGGATTGTGGAGCATTAACCCTGATTGCAGAGCTGTTATCAGCTCGTCTGACGTTTGGCGAGCCAACATCAATGCTGAACAAGGATAATTATAATGATACTGAATCACTTAATGGGGTTATACACTCATCCAAAGCAAGAGTGGCATGCGATTGAACAAAACCATGAAGCACTCAAAAGTAGCTTAAGTCACGTTCTTCTCATCGCACTCATTCCCGCTGTCTGTAGCTTTATTGCAACAGCTTACATTGGCTGGAATCCAGGAGCCGGTGATCCTATTTATCTCACGCCGCAAAGTGCAATGTTTATGTCCGTAGGTATGTATTTTGGCCTAATTGCAGGCGTCTTTGCCCTCGCCTATTTAGCCTTTTGGATGGCAAAAACCTTCGATGCTCAGCCAACTTTCACCCAAGCATTAGAACTCGCGTCGTACACCGCAACACCGCTGTTTATGGTTGGTTTGGCGGCACTCTACCCAGTACTCTGGTTTATTATGATTGTTGGGCTGATTGGTTTAGCCTACTCGGTTTATCTGCTATATGCAGGTGTGCCCATCATTATGAATATCCCTGAAGAGAAAGGCTTTATTTACGCCAGTTCGATGGTCACAGCAGGTTTAGTGCTCTTGGTTGGATTAATGGCCACCAGTGTTATCCTCTGGAGCATTGGGTTTGGTCCTATGTACCAATAAGGGATTAATCCGCACTCAGGTGCAAACGACTTGAAATACTGATAGTGATAAATTGATAGTGGCAAATAGACGTGTTGAAAACGAAAAGTTGTAAAACAGAAAAGGCCCTTAGCTTGAAAACACTAAGGGCCTTTTTATTCTTTACTGCTGTTGACAGTTAGTCGCGACAGAGATTATCGCGGCCATCAACTTGCTATTCAAACGAGTCCCGCAGTGCAACCGTTAGGTTAAACACTAAATGCTCGGCTGAAGAGTCTTTATTGTCAGCACAGAAATAACCTTCACGCTCAAACTGATAAGCTTTTTCCGCTGGCGCATTCGCAAGGCTTGCTTCAACTAAACCATTAACCACTTCAAGTGAGTTAGGGTTAAGCACTTCATCCACTGTCTCGGCAGCAGCAGGATTTGGATCAGTGAACAAGCGTTGGTATAAACGGAATTCAGCAGGTTTAGCCGTAGTCGCTTCAACCCAATGGATTACGCCTTTCACCTTGCGACCATCGGCAGGGTTTTTACCTAAAGTATCGGCATCGTAGCTACAGTAGACGGTAGTGATATTACCTTCACTGTCTTTGTCACAACGTTCGGCTTTAATCACATAGGCGTTACGCAGGCGCACTTCTTTGCCCATGACTAGACGTTTGTACTGCTTATTGGCTTCTTCTCTGAAGTCAGCCACATCGATATACAGTTCGCGGCCAAAGGCGAGTTCGCGCGTCCCCATGCTTTCATCGCTTGGGTGAGACGCCGCTTGAATCGTCTCGATTTGACCTTCTGGGTAGTTCTCAATCACCACTTTTAATGGGCGAAGTACGGCCATCGCACGTGGGGCATGTTCGTTGAGCTCTTCACGGATGCAGGCATCGAGCATCGCCGCTTCAATCATGTTTTCTTGCTTAGTGATACCAATACGTTGGCAAAACTCGCGGATAGACGCTGGGGTATAACCACGACGGCGTAGACCTGCAATTGTTGGCATACGGGGATCATCCCAGCCGGTTACTAACTTGCGTGTCACTAAGTCATTTAATTTACGCTTAGACATCAGCGTATATTCAAGATTTAAGCGTGAAAACTCATATTGACGAGTACGATTTGGCGCTTGAAAATCATCTAAATTGTCGAGAACCCAGTCATACAGACGGCGGTTGTCTTGGAACTCAAGCGTACATAATGAGTGCGTAATGTGCTCGAGCGCATCGGAAATACAGTGAGTAAAATCGTACATTGGATAAATGCACCACTTATCACCCGTTTGGTGATGGTGAGCAAAACGAATACGATAAATCACCGGATCGCGCATACACATAAAAGGCGATGCCATGTCAATTTTTGCGCGCAGCGCACATTCGCCCTCTTTGAATTCACCTAGACGCATTTTTTCAAATAAGCGCAGGTTTTCTTCCACAGGAGTATCGCGATAAGGGCTATTTTTACCAGGCTCTTTTAACGTGCCACGGTATTCACGGGTTTCATCAGCATTGAGAAAACACACATAGGCTAAGCCTTTATTGATTAACTCAACGGCATATTGATGTAATTGGTCGAAATAGTTAGAGGAATAACGCACCTCACCATCCCACTGGAATCCCAACCAACGCACATCCGCCTGAATAGAATTGACATAATCGATGTCTTCTTTTTCAGGGTTGGTATCATCAAATCGTAAGTTACAGAGACCTTGGTAATCGCGGGCGATGCCAAAGTTCAAACAGATGGACTTAGCATGACCTATATGTAAATAACCATTTGGCTCAGGTGGAAAACGCGTCTGCACACTCGTGTGCTTACCGCTTTTCAGATCCTCATCAATGATATTACGAATAAAGTTACTCGGACGTACTTCAGTGTCCACATGACTCATGGAATTCCTCTTTGCGAACAATGGCAATTTTAACAAAACCAGCATGATCCTACAGATCTCGGCCAGTTACAATGCCCAGTATTAAAAACTAAGGGTTATGCCGTGGATAGTAAAACAATAAAAGCAGCCGTGAAAGCTGCTTTTATCTTTGTAACCACTAAGCTGACATTTATTACTCAGGGATTTACTCAGTAATAATCCGCACACCTGGGATAATTTGCTGAGTTCTGCGCCCTTTACGTTTTAGCCATAGATAGAATATGACTAACGCACTGAGGAAGAAACCAATCCATAGACCCGATTGCAATGGGTGCTCGGCAAAGGTTGCTACTTGGTAAGCGATAGTTGCACTGCCATAGGCCAGAGAGAATGTCCATGTCGCTGCAAACGTTGCCCAACGAGTACCAAACTCGTTCACTAAAGCGCCCATCGCCGCAACACAGGGAGTATAGAGTAAGATAAACAGCAAATAAGAAAACGCTGCCACCTTGGTAGTAAACCCAGATTGCAAGGCACTAAAGGTTGACGTTGCAACACCTTGCGCCTCTGCCGCAACATCGGTACTGGACACATCGCCTACAGATAACTTAAGCGGGTCTTCCAAATCTAAACCAAACAAGTTTGCTGGGATAGTCGCAAGAGCCTCATTAAAACTATCGGCTAATGGTGTTAATTCGCCGTCCTCAGAACCGGCATTGGTATATAAGCTATTGAGTGTTCCCACCACAGCTTCTTTGGCAAAAATCCCAGTGATAATCCCGACCGTTGCAGGCCAGTTATCTTGCTCAATTCCCATTGGCGAGAAGATAGGTGTCACTTTCTGGCTCGCTACGCTTAAGAGTGACGCTTGGCTATTCTCATGGCCAAAGCTACCATCTACCCCTATCGCATTGATAAAATTGAGCAGTGTCACCACTAGTACAATGGTTTTACCCGCACCAAGGATAAAACTCTTAGTCCGCTTACCAGTACGCACCATCACCGCTTTAAATTTAGGCAACTCATAACTTGGTAACTCCATCACTACCGCACTACTGGTGCCTGGTAATAAAGTGCTTCGCAGCAACAATCCGGTACCTATGGCCGCAAAAATCCCGATGATATACAGTAAAAATACTAGATTTTGGCCAGAGTCAGGGAAAAATGCCGCCGCAAATAGTGCATACACAGGCAACCGTGCGCCACAAGACATAAAGGGAGCCATCATTCCCGTGACAATACGCTCACGCTCACTGCCTAAGGTACGCGTTGCCATAATGGCTGGTACAGAGCAACCAAAGCCCACGATCATTGGTACGAAAGCTTTGCCCGGTAAACCTATGCGACGCATTAATCCGTCAACCACAAACGCGGCACGAGCCATATAGCCCGAACTTTCAAGAACAGATAAACCAAGGAATAATGCCGCAATCACAGGAATAAACGTAGAAACGGTTTGAATACCTTGGCCCACACCACCCGCAAGGATAGTCACCAACCAAGCTGGCGCGCCTATGTTATTGAGCAGTGCACCAAAATGATCGACCAGTAATGCCCCTGCGAACACATCGAAGAAATCGATAAACGCACTGCCGATGTTGATGCTGAACATAAACATCAAATACATGACAAATAAGAACACCGGAATGCCAAGTACAGGATGTAAGACTAATTTATCGAGTTTATCACTCAAGGTTAAGAAGCCATCGGCTTTAACGGAACCTTGGAATACTCGCTCCACAAAATTAAAGCGAGTGGTTGCGACCATCACTTCAATGTCGTGTCCTTGCTGCGCAATTTGCTGAGTACAAGTATTCACCTCATCCTGAAGCTCAGCATTTTTACAGCTACCACAACCAGAACCGTTACCCAACATCGCTAAGGCGCGGCCACGGCTTAAATTGGGATCTTTACTACAAAGTAGTTGCACGCCTGCTTCAATTTGCTCGTCGTAATCAAGTAACAAAGGCGCTTCAGATACACGACCTTCAAGTAAGTCAAGCACTTGCGCTTGAACTTTAGCAACATCAGCAGGATCGCGGGAACAAACCCCGATCACTGGGCAGCCAAGCTCTTGGCTCATTTTCTTTAAATCGACACGAATGCCACGCTTGATAGCTGCATCGATTTTGTTCAACACCACCACCATAGGGATCGACAATTCACGCAGTTGTGCCGTCAAATAGAGGTGGCGCTCGATATTGGTCGCATCAACTAAGTTAATGATGCCATCGACACGTTGTTCGGCGAGATATTGTTGAGCAATCTGCTCATCGAGAGAACAATCACAGCTATTACCCGCAGGGAGTAAATCATAGATACCGGGTAAGTCGGTTAAGTAAACGTCAGCACCATTGAGAGTGAAATGACCGGTTTTTTTCTCAACCGTCACACCGGACCAGTTGCCAACTTGCTGATTCGCGCCTGTAAGCGCGTTAAAGAGTGTTGATTTCCCAGCGTTTGGGTTACCAACGGTGACGCAATGAAACTGCTTAGTCATTCGCCTTTTCCACCTCAATAATGTCTGCCAAGTCTCTGCGCATACAAAGCTTACTACCACGAATATCCAGCTCTAAACCAGAGCCCATTGGCGCTCGGCGAATCAAAGAAAATCGTGTATTTGGGGTAATGCCCATGGACAATAATTTACGCTTCACTGTTTGCGGCAAATCTAATCGCCCGATTTCAGAAATAATGCCACGGTCACCGGGACTGAGTTCGCTTAACTTCATTACCTATTTCACCTTGTAACAGCTTCAGCTTGAAAAACTGTGCTCATTTTATCTGAGCTATGGAGCTAATAACTTTACCTAGATCAAGCTTTTTGACTGGTAACGATAATAGTTTTCAATTGTGTTGAGTATTATGTGACAAAAATCTCAATGAATAAACGCCTGACCGAAAATAAAAATGCCAGCTAGCTGCCACCATTTATCGCAATCGAACAACATGTTCAATAAGCGTTAAAAAAAGTCATCCTCGGTACAAAATGAGATATTGATCACGCTTATTGTTTATCCCTACAAAATCATTCCTCTTTACAGTCAACCAGCTAAAAAATGTTAAGCACTTGTCACGTGCTTGTTCTAATATTAATCAGCTAAATTAGCGATGTCGAAAGCTTGAAAAATAACAAATAAAACGCACTCGGGAATAGATGAACATGGATATTGGTTTAAAGTTCAAAAGCATAACTCAGGTTATGCTTGCTCTGATGTTATCGATACTCAGCCTTTCAACGGTAGCAACACCTTGGGATGACAAGCCACCCGAGGAGGTCGTCGCGACTTTGGACAAAAAATTTGCCGAAGGTAAGTACTCGGCCAAAGGAGCTGACACTTGCCTGATGTGCCATAAGAAAAGTGCCACTGTGATGGCCATTTTTGATGGTGTACATGGTAATCCTAATGTCAAAGATTCCCCCATGGCCGACTTACAGTGTGAGGCTTGCCACGGCCCACTCGGTAATCATAACAAGGGCGGCAAAGAGCCGATGATCACCTTCGGCCAGAATTCTCCGGTTCCCGCGCAAAAACAAAACAGTGTCTGCATGAGTTGCCATAACGACGATCAACGCATCGCGTGGAAAGGTAACCACCATGACAATGCCGATATCCCTTGCAGTAGCTGCCACCAAGTACACGTGGCAAAAGATCCTATTAGCGACAAAGCGAACGAAGTAGCGATTTGTACCCAATGCCATACTCAGCAAAAAGCGGATATGCACAAACGCTCATCCCATCCACTACAATGGCAACAAATGGTCTGTAGCGATTGCCACAATCCCCATGGCAGTTTAAATGATGCCAGTCTGAAACAAATGAGCGTCAACGAAAACTGTTACAGCTGCCACGCCGAAAAACGCGGTCCTAAATTGTGGGAACATGCGCCAGTCACCGACAATTGTGCTAACTGCCATAACCCCCACGGCAGCGTGAATGAGTCAATGCTCATCAGTAAACCGCCACAATTATGCCAACAATGCCACGCCTCCGATGGCCACAGCAGTAATGCTTACTTTGGTAATAAAACCAATGCCTTCACCTCGGGTAATTCCTGTATGAATTGCCATGGACAAGTGCATGGTTCAAACCATCCATCCGGCAAGTTGCTCCAGAGATAACAAGGGAATGATCATGCCAATAATGAACATATCGACTCCTAAAGCTTATTTCTCACTCACATTACTGGCTTGGGCGATTAGCGGCGTACTTAACACATCCCATGCTGAAGGATATGAAATCCAAAAAGCGAATCGCAGCGGCGTAAAAAGTGAGTCATGGAGCTGCAAGCAATGCCAGCCCAAAACAGGGCGCCAAGGCAACGTCAGCGCCACGCTCGCCTATAATGACGGTGAAGATAGCCGTTTTGGTAATCGCACTGGCACGGATAAAGATGGCTTGGTCGGTGCTGTGGGCGCCGATATACAATACCAAGCTGAGAGTGGTTACCAAACCCGGCTAGAGGCCGATAAACTGGGATTTGATACGGGGTCTGCCAAGCTCACCACAGGCCAACCTGGACACTATCAAATCCAATTAGGTTATAAAGGGCTCGCCAATTATCAATACAATCAGCTAAAAAGCCCTTATCTCACCGATAACGATAAGATGCTCTTGCCCGATAATTGGGTAGAGGGAGCAACGACACAGTCCATGCCGTTACTGCAATCGAGTTTAATCGAGCAGGACTTAAGCATTACGCGGAATAGATTCAACCTCGGCGGTTACTACGCAGGCCATATCTCATCGAGCAGCCGCTACAAAGCCTCGGTGAACTACCAGCATGAAAACCGCAGCGGCGCGAAAAAGACCAGCGCAAATATTCTCACTAACAGTGTGATGTTGGCGCAGCCAATTAATGACAGCACAGATGAAGTCGATGCCAGAGTTTATTTTGGCGGCGCAGGCTGGCAAGCGGGCATAAACAGCCAGATAAGCCAATACAAGAATGACCATCAGGCACTGCTATGGCAATCGGCCTATACGCCCATATTTGGTGCGGCCTACTTTGGCCAAAATGCCGTCGACCCAGATAACAAGGCCTATCGGATCGCAGCCGAGGCCAGTGGTGGTCAAAATGGTCATAACATCCTTATGCACGCAGGCATCAGTAACATGTCACAGGATGAGGCTTTTCTGCCAGCAACCATTAATGGCCCCTCCCCTGTACTGCCAACCGATAATTTAGATGCCCAAGTGGACGTCCTAGATATGGTGCTTAAGTATTCAGGCCGCATCACACAGGATTTGAGTGTTCAAGCCAGTTATAACTATCAAGACAGGGAAAACAAGACGGCTCAGTTAGATTTCCCACAGGTCGTGACCGACAGCTTTTATCAAGGCACAGCTACAAATCGTCTCTACGATAAACGCAGTAAACAATTTGATCTCAAAGGTAAATATCGCCTAACGCCGTCGGCCTATGCTGAAGCGGGATATAGCCGAGATGAAATCATGTATTCGGAGCTTGATAGGCAGTCCATCGATGAATCGGGTCTCTTTGCCAAACTCAGCTACCGCTATTCGCCAGCTTGGTCAGCTTGGTTAAAGGGCGAAGTATTAGATCGTAATGGCAGTGAATACGATGCTGTAACAAGCTCACAAAGTCCGAGTAATCCTTGGCTACGTAAGTCTTATCTTGCTGATCGCAAACGTCAAAAAGTCACCTTGCACACAGATTACCAAACCGATGTAGGGTTCTCTGTGGGTGCGAGTTTACACAGTATTGATGATGACTATAACCATACATCAGTCGGGCTCACCCAAGTGTCTTACCTTGGCTACGATGTAACTGCGCAGTATCTAATTAGCGACAATCTAAGTCTTAACGCCTATCTCAACCAAGACTGGCGCGATTCAGATCAGGCCGGAAGCAATCGTTTCTCAACACCTGATTGGTACAGCACCGCGGAAGAGAAATCGACCCTGATTGGCGCGGGTATCGCCTATCAAAACCTGCTGGATAATCGTTTAGATCTGGGATTGGACTACAGCTACTCCGATGGTCAAAGCGATACTGAAATCACCTATGGCATCACTAGCCCCTACGGTGACTACTACAGTCGCAAGCACAATATTAACGCCTACGCCAAATATAAGCTGGCCGACAGTATGTCATTACGCTTCGATTGGTTGTTCGAGAAATATCAAGATGCAAACTGGCAAAACCAAAACACCACTTGGGACACTGTCCCCAATGTGCTCAGTTTTGGCGACATCAGCCACGATTACAATGCTCATTACTTAGGTTTGACCTTAAGCTACCAAATGTAACTTAGGCACTGACAGCGTATTCCAAGGATAGAAATATGAACAAGTTTGCCAAATTAACCACACAATATAGTTTGATGCTGCTCCTCACCACACTTGTCTCCGCTTGTGGGGGCAATGATGGTAATGATGGCTCACCCGGTGAGCCGGGGAAACCATCCGCAATAACGATCACTAGCCTAAACATCATGGTCGATAAAGTTACCGTGACCGACGGCATTGCCCAAGTCGATTATCAGGTGAGCAATCAAGACGATGAAGCCGTGGTTGGTATTCCTTCAGCCACCTTTATTGCGGCGCAATTACTACCTCAGGGCGCCACAGGTGCTGGTAATAGCAGTGAGTGGCAACATTTCACCTCTGAAACGTGCGCCGCTTCTTGCCTGGGCACGTTTGTTGACCATAAAAACGGCCATTACAGCTATCGTTTTAGCGCCACATTTAACGGCATGAATGGGGTGACATTCGTTAACGACGCCACCCAACGACTAGTCATCAAACTGGGCGGCGATGCATTAGCCGATGGCACAGCGCTCCCTATAACTAATCAGCACTATGATTGGCAAACCTCGGGGAATACCTTAGCTTATACCCGTAACTTAATTACCATTGAAACCTGTAATAGCTGCCACAACAATTTAGCGTTCCATGGTGGACGTTATAACCAAGTTGAAACCTGCGTAACCTGCCATAACAGTAAAAGAGTCAGCAATCCCGCGGATATTTTCCCGCAAATGATACACAGCAAACATTTAACGGGATTCCCTCAATCCATCAGTAATTGCCAGACTTGCCACGTTGATAATCCAGATTTAGCCGAGCGTCAAAATTGGCATAGGGTACCCACCATGGAAGCCTGTGGTGCCTGCCATACCCAAATTAATTTCCCTGCGGGCCAAGGCCATCCAGCCCAAGCGGATAATAGCAATTGCGTTGCTTGCCATAATGCCGATTGGACCGCCAGCGTACACGGCAATGAAGATCAAATGGCCGCGTTAGCTCAATTTAGTCCTAGCATCAGTAGTGCAAGCATGGATGCCAATGGCACAGTGACTGTTGCGGTGACCCTGATCAACCCCAGCACAGGCACTGCTTACCTAGATAGCGCAGATAAACTCAGATTTATCAGCGATCTAAGGGTTTATGCTAACTGGGGAACCAGTTTCGATTACAGTACCCGCTCTGCGCGCTCAATTCGTCTCCCTGACTCCACGCCAGTTTCTGGCAGCAATGGCACCTACGTTTACACTATTTCAGGTCTCACCGTTCCAGCAGGTACAGAGGCCGACCATGGCGGCTTAGCGATTCAGGGCCGGGTATGCGCCAAAGATAAAGTATTAGTGGATTGCAGCACCGAACAGGCAGAAGTGCTGGTGATCAAATCAAGTCATAGTTACTTCAATATGTCTGCATTAACCAGTACTGGCAGGCGCGAAGTCATTAGCAATGCCAACTGTGCTAGCTGCCACGGCGATCAACAACTGAATATTCATGGTGCGCGCAACGATTTAGCAGGCCAATGCCAACTTTGCCACAACCCGAATATGCAGGCCGACGCTACAGCGGCCAATCCCTCCATTACCTCCTTTGACTTTAAGCAGTTAATTCATGGCATCCATACCAGCCAATTTGCTGGTTTTGCAGATCTCAACTACCCAGGCAAAATCGGTAATTGTGCTCAATGCCATATCAAAGATGCAGCAGGCGTTTCAACGGTTGCCCTGCCCTTAAATACAGCGGTTCAACCGCTTGCGCTTAACAATGGCACCTTTACCAGCCCGATAGCCGCCGTATGCAGTAACTGTCACTCAAGTGATACCACCCACAACCATATGATGCAGCAAGGCGCTGTCTTTGCTGGAACAAAAGCAGATGCGACCGCGGGCACTGAAACCTGTGCATTCTGCCATGGACAAGGGGCCGTCGCCGATGTACTCAAGGTCCACCCAATTAATTAACCCTATGATGCAGGCCAAAAGGCCTGCAACTGCAGATATAAAAGGAACTCATACTATGCAGCCTTCTACCTCTAAAGAAATAGTCAGATCTCAATCACATAACCCGCTTAAAGTGACTGATAAATACCAATGACTTAGTTAGCCTTACAGGTGGGATCTAATCCCACACATTAAATGCCAATAATGAGATTTATTCTTATTTGATAAGTGTTTAATGATGATTAAAACTATTGCAGGGAAATATCATGATGAAACGGTTCAATTTCAATACCGCAACAAAAGCGATGTTGGGTGCCGGTTTACTTTCACTTCTTCTCACTGGCTGCGGTGGCAGTGACGGTAAAGATGGTGAAGACGGTAAACCAGGCGTTGTTGGTGTCAATATCACCTCAACCTCAACCTTAAAAGCAAAATTCACAAATGCCACTGTTGATGCAGGCAAAGTCACCGTTGATTTTACGTTGGAAAATGCTAATGGCGTTGCCGTATTAGGCTTAACTAAAGATCACGATTTACGGTTTGGTATTGCGCAATTAACTCCAGTTAAAGAAAAAGTGGGTGAAACTGAAGCTAACCGCGGTTATCAATGGCAAGCTTATATTAATGCCAAAAAAGAGCCAGGTACCATTCCATCCGGCGTTGATAACCTCAAGCCATCAGCCCAATACCAAGCAAACGTTGAAGCAGCAAGTAAATGTGATACTTGCTTAGTTGACCATGGTGATGGTAGCTATAGCTACACCTACCAAGCCAACATTGCTAATGTAACTGAGCCATTAACCGTTACTTACAGCGCTGACGCGACTCAACGCGCGACGATGGAGCTTGAATTACCACAACTCACAGCCAACGCCCATTTCGACTGGCAACCTTCTACTGGTAAGACTGAAGGTATTCAAACCCGTAACGTCGTTTCTATTCAAGCTTGTTATACCTGTCACCAACCTGAAAGCTTAGAGCTTCATGGTGGTCGTCGTATCGATATTGAAAACTGTGCCTCTTGCCATACTGCGACTTCTGGCGATCCAGAGTCAGGCAATAGCATTGAATTCACTTATATGATCCATGCTATCCACAAAGGTGGCGAGCGTCATACCTTCGATGAGACAGGCGCAGAAGTACCTGCTCCTTATAAGATTGTCGGTTACGGTGGTAAAGTGATCGACTACGGCAAAGTAGGCTTCCCATTAAAACCTGCTGCTGATTGTTCAGCCTGTCACGTTGAAGGTGCTGGTGCACCTGCCAATGCAGACCTATTCAAAGCAGATTTAAGCAATCAAGCTTGTATTGGTTGCCATACTGAAAAACCATCTGCTCACCATAGCAGCACTGACTGTACCTCTTGCCACAATGCGACAGAGCCTTACGGTGGTACAGGTAGTGCAACTAAGCGACATGGTGATGTGCTTAAAGCTTACAAAGATGCAGAAGCAATGAGCGTTAAGTTCACTGACATTGCAGCAGATGCTAATGGCAAATTAACATTCAAAGTCCAAATCTTAGACGGTTCTGGTAATGCAGTAGATAAACTCAGCATAAATCAGTCAAGTAGAGTGCTTATTGCATGGGATAGTGATAAAAACTACCCAGAATACGCTTCATCTTCTTCTCGTCGCGTTGCGCTATCGGAAGGTACATTTGATGCGGCTAACAAAACTTATTCGTTAACTGCTAGTAAAATGGTATTTCCTGCAGACGCTGTAGGTAAAACTTTCGAACTATGGTCAACTCTTGAAGTTTGTTTCAACAACGGCGGTTACGGTGTTTCAGATGTTGTGATGACCGATTGCTCTACACCCAATGTACGTAAAGTTATGATCAAAGAAGCTCCATTCCATTTTGTTTGGAACGGAACAGCTGCTGACCAAAGTGCTAAACCAGGTGTACGCCGTGAAATCATTGACCCAGCTAAGTGTCAAGGTTGTCATAATCAAGTAATCCACCATTATGACAATGGCGTCAACTGCCAAACTTGTCATACATCGGACAAAACCCTGAAAAATGATGCGGCCTATCCAGGCGGTAAGATACCAACCAGCTTTGCTTGGAAAGCGCACGAGCGTGAAGGACATTATCTGAAATATGCAGGCGTACAATCCGGTACTGTACTAAAAACCGATTGTGCAACATGTCATACTGCAGATAAATCAAACGTTGTAACAGGTATTGCTTTAGGCAGATCACCAGAACGTGCATGGCGCTTTGGTGATATTAACAACAACGGTGCAGAAATTTGGGTATCTTCCGATGCTGGTGCATGCTTAAGTTGTCACCAGAAATATCTGTCTGACGCTGCTAAATCGCATATCGAGACTAATGGCGGTATCTTAAATGGCTCAAGTGCAGCAGATGTTCAAACTCGTGCCTCTGAAAGCTGTGCGACTTGCCATACTCCATCACAATTGATGGAAGCTCACGGTAACTAAGTCGACGTAATTCTCTCAATAGAGAGCAAGAACAAAAAGAGAGAGGTATCCCCTCTCTCTTTTTTATTTTAGCTTCACAATCCGTCGTTTTTTTGATCTAAATTTGTTTTTCCCCTGTGGTTTAACTACCTCTTTAGAAATAGAAAGATCCAAGTCACACATTAGCAAAGGCTTAGAAGATTTTAGAGGCATGTTAGGTTAGCCTTTCCTTGGGGAATTCTATTTCCAGCATCCACTTAGGTTGCCTTCAAGACCAAAGCACAGACAAAGAATCTGTCGGGTGAAGAAGACAAGCACTTAAGTAATGCCAAACCTATGCAGGGAAAAAAATGATGAACGCAAAAAAATCAAAATTCGCACTGCTGCTTGCAGCAAGTGCCGTCACTATGGCCTTAACAGGCTGTGGTGGTAGCGATGGTAACGATGGTAAACCCGGTGAACCTGGTGGAGAGCCAGCTCCCGCTATTCAAAAGCTCAATTTTACATTCAACAAATCTGTTGTGACTAACGGTGTACCTAGTGTTGAATTCACTGTCACCAACGAAGACGATTTACCGGTCGTGGGTCTGCAAAAAATGCGTTTTGCAGCAGCTCAATTACTTCCTCAAGGCGCTACAGGTGCCGGTAATGCCTCTCAGTGGCAATACTTTGGTGATGAAACCTGTGATCTCGCTTCAACTTGCCCAGGTACTTTTGTTGACAAGAAGAACGGCCACTACAGCTATACCTTCAAGATGAACTTAACTGCCAATGCTAAGATCACCTACAACGACCAGTTGGCTCAACGTGTGCTAATCCGCGCTTACAATACGCCACTACCAGATGGCACCTTAGTGCCTAACAGCAACGCTTTTGTAGATTTCACCGCTGACACGGGTGCAGAACCTAGCTACAGCCGTAAAATCGTTGCCACTGAAAGCTGTAATACTTGCCACCAAGACTTAGCACAGGTTAAACATGGTGGTGCGTATTCAGATGTTAACTACTGCGCAACGTGCCACACCGCAGGCAAAGTGGGCGTAGGTAAAGAGTTTAATGCTCTAGTTCACGCCAAGCATAAAGACCTGACCTTAGGCTCATTAGAAAGCTGCCAAAGCTGTCACACTGAAAATGAAGCAACACCTGATTGGGGCAACTGGTCACGTATTCCAACTGCCGCAACCTGTGGAAGCTGTCATAGCACTGTGGATTTTGCTGCGGGTAAAGGTCACTCTCAACAACTCGATAACTCTAACTGTATAGCCTGCCATAACAGCACTTGGACAGCCGAGTTACATACAGCTAAAACCGCTGACAAAAAAGCCGTTATCGCTCAATTAGGTATGTCTGCAACATTAGCTGCTCAAGCAGACAATACTGCGGTATTAACCGTGTCTATCTTAGATAAAGACGGCAATGCCATTGATGCGGCGAGTGTACAAAATAAGATTAAACGTTTAGAAACTATCACTAACGTTGGACCTAACTTCCCCATCATGGGCTATAACAAGAGCCCAGGTAGCGGTACAGCTAAAGTGGCCAAAGATCTAGTCAAAGATGGTGCATTACAAGCTGATGTTACCATCGCTGATGGTAAACTGGTGTTCACTACTCCTGCACTGCCATTTGGTGCGGGCGATACTGATACCGCCTTTACCTTTATTGGCTTAGAAATGTGTAACACTGGTACCACATTAACGGCTTGTACTGCTAATAGCACAACCACCAGTATGAAAGCCGAGTTAGCCTTTGGTACTAAATCTGGTAAAGCGCCTAGTACGCGTCATGTTAACTCAGTGAACTTCAGTACTTGCCAAGGCTGTCACAGTGACACCTTTGAAATCCACAAAGGTCACCATGCAGGCTTTGTGATGTCTGAACAAGTTTCACATGCCAAAGACGCAAACGGTAAGCCTATCGTGGGTGTTGATGCTTGTGTTGCTTGTCACACACCAGATGGTACCTATGCAAACGGTGCTAACAAAGGTGGTTTCGAAATGAAACTACACGTGGTTCACGGTGAGCAAGGCGTGATCAAAGAATGTACTCAGTGCCACAACGACTTCAACTTAGATGCGTTTAAAGTGAAAGGTGCATTGGCTACTTCTGCAGGTAAATACACCACCCCAATCACAGCAACTTGTACTTCATGTCATACCATTGGTACAGATAAAATGACCAAACACTCTGCTGACACTCTTGTAAGCTTTGGCGCGGTTATTGATGGTGATTATACTCAAGCCAACCAAGCGGCACAGTCAGAAACCTGTTTCTACTGCCATACCCCAACAGTTGCAGATCACACTCAAGTGAAAATGTAATTTGCCCAAGCAGGGGGAGTTCGCTCCCCCTTTCTTGAATTTTGTTGGGACAAATTGGGAAGCCTATTATGAAGAACAGTCACAAAATGAAAAATCTACTGCCGGCATTTGTCATCACAATGGCAATGTCAGCAGTTATGTCTTTATGCATCACACCAAACGCTTACGCGTCGAAGTGGGATGAAAAAATGACCCCTGAGCAAGTCGAAGCGACCTTGGATAAGAAGTTTGCCGAAGGCAACTACTCCCCTAAAGGTGCAGACTCTTGCATCATGTGCCATAAAAAATCTGAAAAAGTGATGGACCTTTTCAAAGGTGTCCACGGCGCGATTGATTCGTCAAAAAGCCCCATGGCTGGCCTGCAATGTGAGGCGTGCCACGGCCCAATGGGCCAGCACAACAAAGGCGGCAACGAGCCGATGATCACTTTTGGTAAGCAATCAACCTTAAGTGCCGATAAGCAAAACAGCGTATGTATGAGCTGTCACCAAGACGATAAACGTATGTCTTGGAATGGCGGTCACCATGACAACGCCGATGTTGCTTGTGCTTCTTGTCACCAAGTACACGTAGCTAAAGATCCTGTGTTATCTAAAAACACTGAGATGGAAGTCTGTACTAGCTGCCACACTAAGCAAAAAGCGGATATGAATAAACGCTCAAGTCATCCACTCAAATGGGCCCAAATGACCTGTAGCGACTGCCACAATCCCCATGGGAGCATGACAGATTCCGATCTTAACAAGCCTAGTGTTAATGATACCTGTTATTCCTGTCATGCCGAGAAACGCGGCCCAAAACTTTGGGAGCATGCACCCGTCACTGAGAATTGTGTCACTTGCCACAATCCTCACGGTAGTGTGAATGATGCCATGCTGAAAACCCGCGCGCCGCAGCTGTGTCAGCAATGTCATGCTAGCGATGGCCACGCCAGCAATGCTTACTTAGGTAACACTGGTTTAGGTTCTAATGTCGGTGACAATGCCTTTACGGGTGGAAGAAGCTGCTTAAATTGCCATAGTCAGGTCCATGGTTCTAACCATCCATCTGGCAAGCTATTACAGCGCTAAGGAGACGAGAAAATGAAATTTAAACTCAATTTGATCACTCTCGCGTTATTAGCCAACACTGGCTTTGCCGTAGCCGCTGATGGTTATGGTCTTGCTAATGCCAATACTGATAAAGTGAAATTATCCGCATGGAGCTGCAAAGGCTGCGTGGTTGAAACGGGCACATCTGGCACTGTGGGTGTCGGTGTCGGTTATAACAGTGAAGAGGATATTCGCTCCGCCAATGCCTTTGGGACATCCAATGAAGTCGCGGGCAAATTTGATGCCGATTTAAGCTTTAAAGGTGAAAAAGGTTACCGTGCCAGTGTTGAAGCTTATCAACTCGGTATGGATGGCGGTCGTTTAGATGTGAATGCAGGCAAACAAGGCCAGTACAACGTCAATGTAAACTATCGCCAAATTGCGACCTACGACAGCAATAGCGCCCTATCGCCCTACGCGGGTATTGGTGGCAATAACCTGACGTTACCCGATAACTGGGTAACTGCTGGTTCAAGCAGCCAAATGCCATTGTTGATGGATAGCCTCAATGCCCTCGAATTATCACTTAAACGTGAACGCACGGGATTGGGATTTGAATATCAAGGCGAATCCCTGTGGAGCACCTATGTTAACTACATGCGTGAAGAAAAAACTGGCTTAAAACAAGCCTCTGGTAGCTTCTTCAACCAATCGATGATGTTAGCAGAGCCAGTGGATTACACTACCGACACCATTGAAGCGGGTGTCAAACTCAAAGGTGATCGTTGGTTCACAGCGCTCAGTTACAATGGGTCTATATTCAAAAACGAATACAACCAATTGGACTTTGATAGTGCATTCAATCCTACCTTTGGTGCCCAAACCCAAGGTACGTTGGCGCTTGATCCCGATAATCAGGCACACACAGTGTCATTGATGGGACAGTACAACGATGGCAGTAACGCCCTATCGGGTCGTATTCTTACTGGACAAATGAGCCAAGATCAGGCGTTAGTAACGGATAACTATCGTTATTCCAGCCAGCTAACAAGTGATGCGGTTGATGCAAAAGTCGATCTATTGGGCATGAACCTTAAAGTCGTTAGCAAAGTCAGCAAAGATCTTCGCTTGACAGGTAGTTACGATTATTACGACCGTGACAATAATACCCAAGTTGAAGAATGGACCCAGATCAGCATCAACAATGTCAACGGTAAGGTGGCTTATAACACCCCTTACGATAATCGTACACAACGCTTTAAAGTTGCCGCAGATTATCGTATTACCCGCGATATTAAACTTGATGGTGGTTATGACTTCAAACGTGACCAACGTGATTATCAAGACCGTGAAACCACGGATGAAAATACCGTTTGGGCTCGTTTACGCGTCAATAGCTTCGATATGTGGGACATGTGGGTAAAAGGCAGTTACGGAAAACGTGACGGCTCACAATACCAAGCGTCTGAATGGACTTCTTCTGAAACTAACAGCCTGTTACGTAAGTACAATCTGGCTGACCGTGACAGAACCCAAGTCGAAGCGCGCATCACCCATTCGCCGCTTGAAAGCCTGACCATTGATGTTGGTGCCCGTTACGCGCTCGATGATTATACCGATACTGTGATTGGCTTAACTGAGTCAAAAGACACCAGTTATGATGCCAATATCAGCTATATGATCACCGCAGACTTACTGGCAACCGCCTTCTACAACTACCAGATCATTGAGTCTGACCAGGCGGGTAGCAGTAATTACAGCACCCCGACGTGGACTGGCTTTATTGAAGATAAAGTGGATGTGGTCGGTGCAGGTATTAGCTACAACAACCTGCTGGAGAACAAGTTACGCCTAGGACTGGATTACACCTATTCCAACTCCGACAGTAACACTCAAGTCAGACAAGGTATCACTGGCGACTATGGCGATTATTTTGCCAAAGTACATAACATTAACTTATATGCTCAATATCAAGCCACCGAAAAACTCGCGCTGCGCTTCGATTACAAAGTTGAGAACTATAAGGACAATGACGCCGCAAATGATATCGCTGTTGATGGCATTTGGAACGTCGTAGGTTTTGGTACTAACAACCATGACTACACCGCACAAATGCTAATGCTGAGTATGAGCTACAAGCTCTAATCTGCGTTTATTGATGGTCAAAAGCCCGCTCTGCGGGCTTTTTTATTAGAACGTGTTGACGTTTCGAGAGTAAATATTATTCGTTCTGGCAAGCTCGTGCTCGCGAAACTATACAAAAACTCACCGCACTTTTGTTACAACATCTCGCTATTCCAACCCACAAAATCTTGAATAAGATCAGAATCTGGGGCAAAACTCGCACTCAAAATAAGGTATTCCTTGAGTTTACAAGCACTTTAGCGGATGTTAATTCAGCCCGTTAATTTTCAGTGGATATCAGATGTCGTCCTTCACTTGTTCTTTTTGGCGTTTATCGCCAGTACCCGCCTTGATAGGCTTAAGTTTGTTCTCTACCCCGGCCATGGCATTTGATTCCAGCGGTGGCACAGCAAGCTTATTTATCATCGTCGGTCTGGGTGGATTTACCCTGATCAATAGCTTAATGCAAGGGCTGTTCTTTTTTGCGGGTCAGTATCGTAATCCCATCTTTGCCAAACGCCACGTACTAACCGCACTGATAGTACCATTGCTCGCTTTTACCTTTACCCTTTATGAACACCGCACTTGGAGCGACTTTGCACTCAATCTTGGGATGATCATTGTTGGCGTTGGGCTGATTTTATTGCCGCTGCAGTTACGCCAACTTCATCAGCCCAGCAATCAACATGCGGGCTGGCTACTGAGTCTTGGCGCCTTATTGATTCTCGGCATCAGTTATCTACTGCCGCCCTGCGCTCTATTTGCCATCATCTTGGCCCATATTGCTTTAGCCTCTCATGCCAAAAATCCCACTAAATCCTTGGGTGCTAAGCCATTGAGTTATCTTGTATTAGCCGCCTCATATGCACTCTTTGGTTATTGGCTCTATCATCTATTGAGCAAACTAGGGGCTTAACGATGACAACCGCCCCACACCCAAGTATCGAGCCCGCTTGCTCAACCGAACTCAATTTACTGCTCAAGCAAATTCGCGCCTGCCAACTTTGTCAGGCCGAGCTTCCACTGCCAGCAAAACCTATCTTGCAAGCCAGTAGCCAAGCACGGATCTTAATTGCGGGCCAAGCCCCCGGTGTAAAAACTCACCACAAGGGCATTCCCTTCGATGATGCCAGTGGCGAGCGTCTGCGCACTTGGCTTAATGTCAGCAGAGAACAATTCTATGATCCCGCCCTGTTCGCCATAGTACCGATGGGGTTTTGTTTTCCGGGAACCATTGAACGAAACGGTAAAAAGCAAGGTGATAAGCCGCCGCGCCAAGAGTGCGCCACGACTTGGCATGAAAAGTTATTAGCCTTGATGCCACAGGTAGAGTTAGTGCTCGTACTTGGCCAATATGCAATTGATTACCATCTGCCACGTGCTAAGGCTCGTCTTACTACAGCATGCAGGGAGTTAACCTCACCGGACTTAACGTTATCAACGCCATTGTCGCCCCCAAAAGTCACAGTAACCCAAGCGATTGAGCAATGGTCCTCGTATTGGCCGCAATTGATGGTCATGCCCCACCCTAGCCCTCGAAACAACCTTTGGCTAAACCAGCATCCCGAATTTGAACGAGTGCTTATACCTAAGATAAGATCACGTATCGCGGCATTATTAAATGCTTAATTGAAATAGGCACAGACCATGTATCTGCTCGATTCCGCCATAGCCAAAAAAATTGTCAGTCGTACGATGAAAATCATCGGACACAATATCAATGTGATGAATGGTCAGGGGGTGATTTTAGGATCAGGCGATCCCAAACGAATGGGTTCAGTCCACGAAGGCGCATTATTAGCCATAGCGCAAAATCGCAATGTGGAATTGAGCGAAGAAGTCGCCTCCGGTCTTCATGGCGTAAAACCCGGCATCAACTTACCTTTGCATTACCAAGGGCAAATTATTGGTGTGATTGGCATTACTGGCGACCCGGCAGAACTAACCCACTACGGCGAGCTGCTAAAAATGACCGCCGAGATGATTGTCGAGCAAGCCAATCAACAGGATAAATTGCAATGGGAAAACCGCCAGCGTGAAGAATTTATTCTGCAACTTATCAAGGCACAAACCGATGACGATGAGCAATTGCATCGCTGGGCCAAGCAGCTCGATATTGATATCACGCTACCACGAGTGGCCGCCATTATTGAAGTGAGTGAAAAACAACCCTCCGCCATCCACAAAATGATATCGCAGGTAAACACATCAACAAATAACGAGCTAAGCGGTAGTGATGAGCGCAATCCCAGAGTCAGCGAAACCCTCAAGCAAGTATTGCATCTACTGCAAAATCCCGACCGCGGCAACCTAATTGCAATGACCTCCATGTCACAGCTGGTGATCCTAAAACCCGCTTTTCTAGATGGAAAACAATGGGATCCCGAGCTTGAAAACCAACGTATTGATAAGTTATTGCAACGATTACCTGCGCAGATGGACTTAAATTTTAAAATTGCCTTGGGCCACTTTTTTCCCGTAAAAGGTGGGATTGCACGCTCCTATCAAACCGCGCAAGAAACGTTGAGCTTAGGTAAACAGCTCAACCCTGAAGGCACAAAATACCTATTTGAGGATTATTCCTTACAAGTGCTGCTCTCAGGACTCAAGCATGACTGGCGCGGCCAAGCGCTAGCAAGTCCCTATCAGCAACTAACGCAGGCCGATAAAAATGGCCAATTACGTAAAACTTTAGCTGCCTACATCACCCACTTTGGTGATGCGCAGCGATGCGCCAATGCCCTGTTTATCCACCGAAATACCTTAAGATATCGTCTAGATAAAATTCAGCAATTAACCAAAACTGATATTCAATCCTTACACGGCTTATTAAGTCTGTATCTGGGACAACTGCTTGATACTTCTGCAAGCCCAAAGTAGCGGCCTCTGTTTAACCAGACGCTCCTTTAGCCACCGAATTCAACGACTGAGTATTTAACTCTCGTGGCTTAAGCAATCAATGGATATCGCAATCATGTCTCAAGCTAACCTCATTTACTGCACTATTACTCCACTATTGAGTAAGCAATACATTCGGTGAAAGATTTATACCGTATCTCCTGTCCTATATTTCTGGATAACTCTCTCGCGTCGACATTTCGAACGCTCGTTACAGTCCATTGAAAGGAATAACAATGACCCTATTCAAACTGACTTTACTTGCCAAAGCATGCATCATCACAGGCTTAGCCTTCACTTCACCGACATTAATCGCCGCCGAAAAAACCATTCCCGAGCTAGTTGATGCAGTCAATGGCACGCCGGATGCGGCAAGTCGCGAAGCGGGTAAAAAAGTGAAACTGCGTAATCACACAAAAGGATTTTGCACCTCCGGCTATTTTGCGCCCAACCCAGAGTTACAAGATTCACTATCAATTCCGTTCTTTAATCAAAGCCAAATTAAGGTTACTGCTCGTTTTTCCCTTGGTGGCACCAATCCTCAAATCTCCGACAAAACACCAGGGCGCTTTATGTCACTCAAAATTGATGGCGATAAAGAAAACCTGAACTTTGTCACCACCAATGTGCCAGTGTTCTTTGCTAGTAATCTGGATGATTTTTTTACCTTTCAGACCAAAGTGAAACAAGGTGCCGAAGGTAAACAGTGGCTTATCGATAATAAGCCCGACGCCAAAGCTTTTTTCGACGATGTAAAACAACTGCCACCCAGCCCCAGCTTTGCTAATAGTCGCTACTTTGGCGTAAACAGCTTTTTGTTTACCGACAAGCAAAATAACAGCGTTGCGGGTAAATGGATTTTTGAACCCGTCGCCGGCACAGCAGCCCTTTCTGCCAGCGAACTGGCTAATCTGGGTGATGATTTTTTAAAGGCAGAATTACTCCAGCGCATTAATACCCAGCCAGCACAATGGAACCTCTATATTCAACTGGCTGAATCGGGTGATGACATTAATAATCCAACGGTGATTTGGCCTGAGACTCGTAAGCGATTACTGGTCGGCCAAGTGGTGATTAACGGGGACCGCGATAGCGACTCCCAAGTGCAACAGTGTGATAAAGGCATTTTTAACCCACTGTTATTACCTAAGGGCATTGCCCCCTCAGCCGATCCGATACTTAATGCTAGAACGGCGGCTTATGTTGAGTCTTTTATTCGTCGTCAATAACTCAAGATATTAAACGCTACACTTTTAAGGTTGGTAAACCGCAGGTTTACCAACCCCTCGCAACAATATTTCTGCTATTACATTCGAAGTCACACGCATTATTTTGTGCATACGCACAAAATAATGGCCTGTTTATGCCGTAATTCCGTCAGTTTAACCAAAGCTATTCAATTCGCAGTATTCAATAATAGGCTGACCTTAAAGCAGCCTTTATTTGAACTTAGGATCAGATAACCGCCGCGCCCTACAAAAACAGCCAGAACCACTTAAGAACTTCAGCCAAGACTGAACGGGACAATCTATGAACTTAGTGCTCATCCTCATCGGCGTGATTGCATTTATTGTTATCGCGACCTCAAAATTTAAGCTCCATCCGTTTTTAACCTTAATTCTGGCCGCCTTTATTGGCGCCTTCGCCTATGGTTTACCGAGTGGCGATATTGCTAAAACCATCACCACTGGCTTTGGCAATATCCTCGGCTATATCGGTCTGGTGATCGTGCTCGGGACCATTATCGGTATCATCCTCGAAAAGAGCGGCGCCGCCATCACCATGGCAGACGTGGTGATTAAAGTCTTGGGTAAACGCTTCCCAACACTCACGATGTCGATTATCGGCTACTTAGTGTCGATTCCGGTGTTTTGTGACTCGGGTTTCGTGATCTTAAACTCGCTGAAACAATCCATGGCCAACCGCATGAAGGTCTCTAGCGTGTCGATGAGTGTGGCGTTAGCGACAGGTCTTTATGCGACTCACACCTTTGTACCGCCCACACCTGGCCCTATCGCCGCGGCGGGTAACTTAGGGCTAGAGTCCAACTTGGGCCTAGTGATTGGTGTTGGTTTATTTGTTGCTGCCGTTGCCTCACTTGCGGGCATGCTATGGGCGAACCGCTTTGCAGGGGTTGAACCTGATGGCGAAGGCGCGGAAGAACTCAAAGCTCAAGCCGCTGATTTTGAATCCTTAAAACAAAGCTACGGCACACTCCCTAGCCCATTAAAGGCATTTGCACCGATTTTTGTGCCTATCCTATTAATTTGTTTAGGTTCTATCGCTAACTTCCCTTCTGCACCACTGGGCAAAGAAGGCCTATTCAGCCTATTAGTCTTCCTCGGTCAACCCGTTAACGCCCTGCTTATCGGTCTATTCCTGTCACTGCTATTACTGAAAAGCGATAACAAGATTGCCGAGTTTAGCGAGCGTATTAGCCAAGGTTTAGTCGCCGCAGCACCGATTATTTTGATCACCGGTGCCGGTGGAGCCTTCGGCGCAGTGTTAAAAGCCACACCTATTGGTGACTTTTTAGGCAGCTCATTATCAGCACTCGGCGTTGGGATTTTCATGCCCTTTATCGTCGCCGCAGCATTAAAATCGGCTCAAGGTTCATCCACCGTTGCCTTAGTGGCAACCTCAGCCTTAGTCGCCCCAATGCTGGGCGATATCGGTCTTGGCAGCGAAATGGGCCGCGTATTAACCGTAATGGCCATTGGTGCTGGCGCCATGACAGTCTCCCACGCTAACGACAGCTTCTTCTGGGTGGTGACTCAATTTAGCCGCATGAGCGTCAAACAAGCCTATAAAGCCCAAACCATGGCGACCCTTATCCAAGGTGTAACCTCCATGCTGGCCGTGTATGTACTAAGCTTAGTGCTGCTCTAAGCCGCTGTTATCTTGTCCTTGGGCGCAACCAAGCGCCCAAAAAGCTGTAGGATTTTGAATGAAGATAGTTATTGCCCCCGATTCCTTTAAAGAGAGCTTAAGCGCACTCGATGTGGCTAACGCAATCGAACAAGGCTTAACACAAGTGATCCCAGACTGTGAGATTGTCAAAATCCCCGTCGCCGATGGCGGCGAAGGCACAGTGCAATCGATGGTCGATGCCACTGGCGGCAGCATTGTCAATTTAGAGGTCATGGGGCCACTCGGCCATAAAGTCAAAGCCCATTACGGCATTTTAGGCCAGCAAGCCAAAGGCACGATTGCGGTGATTGAAATGGCCTCCGCCTCGGGTTTGCACCATGTACCAAGGGTTCAGCGTAACCCGCTGATCACCACCAGTTATGGCACTGGCGAGCTGATTTGTGATGCGCTCAATCGCGGGATAAAACACATTATTTTAGGCTTAGGCGGCAGTGCAACCAATGATGGCGGCGCAGGTATGGCCCAAGCGCTGGATATTTTACTGCTGGATAAACAAGGCAAAACCTTAAGTGCGGGCGGCGCAGCGCTATCTCAGCTTGCCAGTATCGATATGAGCAACGCCCATCCGCTACTGAAAGAATGCACCTTTGAAGTAGCCTGCGATGTCGATAATCCGCTGTGCGGTGAGCGTGGCGCCTCGGCCATCTTTGGCCCGCAAAAAGGCGCAACACCCGAGATGGTGAGCACCTTAGACGCCGCCCTGAGCCACTATGCCGATGTTATCGCCCAAAGTGGTGTAACCGATCACCGTAACCAAGCTGGCGCGGGCGCGGCAGGCGGAATGGGGCTTGGCGTGATGGCGTTTTTAGGCGCCGAGCTTAAACCCGGTGTCGAGATTGTGATGCAAACGGTGGGACTGGCAGACAAAATTCGCGGCGCAGATCTTGTCATTACGGGTGAAGGCCGAATCGATGGCCAGACCATATTTGGCAAGACCCCGATGGGTGTATTAAAGCAAGCGCAGCTGCAAAATATTCCGACCATTGGGATTGCGGGTTGCCTTGGCGACAATGCTAATGCGGTGCTCGAGCAAGGTATGGCGGCGATTTTCCCCATCATTCCACATTTAAGTCCACTGGACGATGTGCTGGCTAACGCCAAAACCAATCTAATCAATACCGCCCGTAATATTGGCGCCGTTTTGATGCTGGGCAAGCGTTAACTTTACCTTAGCGTACAGACAATGTTTAGATAACCAACAACACACACCCAAGGCGCTATTTATAGCGCCTTTGTTTATTCTATAACCCAAGCACAGACTTAGGCGGTGTTTTAGTGCTTGATGCCTAAAAGGCCTTGCAGTAAAGTGAGCTCCCTTTTTGGTAATCCGTAAACGGGTTTAAGCGCCATGTATTTGGTTATACTCTTAATCACCTTTGCGGTTTCACTATAAGAATTAATAGACGGCAAGCCCCATGACCCAAAAACTCCCTCGCCAAGCCATCGCATCTGAAGAAAGTCTAATGCGGATTTTCACTGTGCCCGAAGATGCGGAATCCACCTTAAGCATTATCGAGCAGAAGCTTTCCGAGGACTTAGCCGGTTTTTTGGGTGACAGCATTGCCGCACTGGAAAAGCCGCTTTCCGAAATCGAAACCGATTTTCAAGCCTTTGAAATTCCAAGCCAGCCGCGTTTTGTCTCCGACTACACCGACGAAATCATGCAGAATCTGGTGGCGCATTCGGTGCATACGGCGGCGCCCAGTTTTATCGGCCATATGACCTCGGCACTGCCCTATTTCGTGTTGCCACTGTCGAAGATGATGGTGGGGCTGAATCAAAACTTAGTCAAAATCGAAACATCCAAAGCCTTTACGCCGCTTGAGCGCCAAGTGCTCGGCATGATGCACCATTTGATTTACGCTCAAGATAATGATTTTTATCGTAATTGGATGCACAGCGCCAACCATTCCCTCGGCGCATTTTGCTCTGGCGGCACAGTGGCTAACATCACCGCCCTGTGGATTGCCCGCAACCAATTACTCAAGGCCGATGGCGACTTTAAAGGCGTGACCCGCGAAGGCTTAATCAAGGCGCTGCGTCATTATGGCTTCGATGATTTAGCGATTCTGGTCTCCGAGCGCGGCCACTACTCCTTAGGTAAGGCCGTCGATCTGCTCGGTATCGGTCGCGACAATATCATCAGCATCCCAACCGATGGCAATAACAAAGTCGACGTTGCCAAAATGCGCGAAGTTGCCGCCGAACTGGCGAATAAGCGCATCAAAGTCATGGCGATTGTTGGGGTGGCAGGCACCACCGAGACGGGCAATATCGACCCTCTGCGCGAACTTGCCGCCTTAGCAAGTGAGCTAAACTGCCACTTCCATGTGGATGCGGCTTGGGGCGGCGCAAGCTTATTATCCAATAAATACCATCACTTACTCGATGGTATTGAACTCGCAGATTCAGTCACCATCGATGCCCATAAGCAAATGTATGTCCCCATGGGCGCGGGTATGGTGCTATTTAAAAATCCTGAGTTTGCCCATGCGATTGCCCACCACGCTGAATATATTCTGCGCCGAGGCTCTAAGGATTTAGGCAGCCAAACGCTCGAAGGCTCACGCCCCGGCATGGCGATGTTAGTGCATGCCTGTTTACAGATTATCGGCCGCGATGGTTATGAGATTCTGATCAATAATAGCCTTGAAAAAGCCCGTTATTTTGCCGAGCAAATCGACGCACACCCTGACTTTGAGCTAGTCACCGCGCCAGAGCTGTGCCTGCTTACCTATCGTTATGTGCCAGCAAGTGTGCAGGCGGCGATGCAAGTAGCGATAGAACAAGGCGATAAGACCAAACTCGCTCGCTTTAATGAGCTGCTCGATGGTCTAACTCAATTTATTCAAAAACACCAACGCGAACAGGGTAAATCCTTTGTCTCCCGCACCCGCATTCAACCCGCCCGCTACTTTAGACAACCCACAGTGGTGTTTCGCGTGGTATTAGCTAATCCTTTGACTAGCCATGAGATCCTTAATCAAGTGCTTATCGAGCAAGGTGAAATTGCCGCATTGGATAACGAGTTCTTACCTGCGCTATTAGCTATGGTCAATGAATAGCGAGTGAGTTGGCGTAAGCTTTAAATATCATTTAAATACAGCATGTTAATCAAAAACAGCCGCAAATATTTTGCGGCTGTTTTTGTTTGTAGAACTAAAATGGCGGAATGTTAGGTTAAAAATAGAAAGATGATCCAAGCACTTCTGATCTCGTTGCGGATATGCCGAATTCCATTGCTTCCGTGACACGCCGTGAAGCCATCCATGGCGGCTCTACGATGATATCCATATCATCGAAGGTCACGTCAGCAATCGAATTAACCTGACACAGAATTATGAACAGCCTCTTAGTGAAAACTCGCCTATGTTAGGGCTAAACAATGAAGAGTTCTTTAACGATAGTGCTTTTCACTCGCTGGATACATTAAGAGGTAAACGTTTTAAGTGCTTGATATAGTTCTAATGGTTCATTAGTTCCAACCACAATTGAAACGCCTGAACGGAAGTCAATTTTAACACCTTCGAAACCGGATATATTATATATTGCTCCTTCAGATGAAATTCGCATACCCCAACCACAATACCATTTATTTTTTACCATAGACACATTGGCAACATCTGAAAGATCAAATCTCTTTTTAAATAAACCAATTCCGTAGCTTAGCGTAAGCTTTTTATCTTCGATACTCACCCTCAACTTAAAGGTCATCAATAGTATGATACTCAATATTACTATTAAAATAATAAAATCGTTTTCACCTTTAAAGTCTTGCAGAAAAATTTTATTGACTATAAAAACAGACAGCAATACAACGAAATAAATTATAATGAAAGGGTATCCAATTTGATTATTTAAGTAACGCATCAACAATTCTCCTTTATGGCAAATTAATCTTGGCTATATTTTTAGATACGAAATCCTTAGCTAGGTATTAAAAATTTAGCCAACCATTTTATCTCATACCATAATGCACTTTCAGTTTACCTACAACCCGTATGGCATAAATTGCTTTAACCAAAGTAATAAAAAACACAAGGAGGTAATAAATCCAGCTATACATTTTAAATCAAAGACATAAAAAAGCTCCAAGTCATTAAAAATAGTATATTTCAAACGTGCAACTCCCAATACAACAAATGGCCAGCGTGGAAGATGAAGGTAGCCTCACTCTTTTTCCTATTATTTTCCAGTCGATGACGATTAGGTTCTTATGCTCAAATAGCGAATACGCCAAATTCAGCAGCTTGCGTGACACGCCGTAAAGCCATCCATGGCGGCTCTCGAATACATCCATATTATTGAAGGTCATGCCCGTAATAGAATTCGCCTAAACAAATTACGGCTTAATCTGTTGTATATTGAGGACAAATACTATGATAACAGTGCTGCATTGTTCACCACTTCCCATAGGAATTATGCAGTAAAAGAGTAACTATGGGAGGATATTAAGGAGTAGGATTTCTCCCCTTGAGAGGGCGCGGCATACAAACCTCTTATTCAATGTTTAACCAAGGTATAGCCGGAGGTTCACTGCCACGCTATTAAAGTTGGGAGTCAATATTTTCACCCAATTTTTTAGTTTATATATCTCCGTTTGTATGTCATTAATGGTTACTTAACTCATTTTTAATTTTCTGTAATCCGACCAACGCTCTCTTAATGACTCAATTAGAGATAGTGCTATGAAGAAAAACACCAAGCACCAAATATTCGGCTCGTAATTAACACCTAATCCATTTACGGGATAAATTAATGGCTCGTTCGTTCTCGCAAGATCAACGGCATAAATCCATAAAGCTCCTTCACTATTTTGGCTAAAAACACCATTATACCTCTTGGTATAATAGATTACTTTTTCGGGAAAACGTAACTCATTTAATGCTCTAGATAAATTTTTGCACTTTTGCCAACCACTAAACCATACCTCTCGTTCAGGAAAGGATGTATACAAAATAATACTATCCGCCCCTGAAATTTTATTCTTACATTCAATCGAGTAAAGAATACCTTCTACTTTTACAAGTTCAGATTCATTAACACCGCTAACAAAGTATCTAAAGTGCCAAGTCAGATAGAATAAAGATATAATTAATATTAGTTGCAAAGAAATTGGTAACTGCTTCAACCAGCTCATTAATTTAGATTTTTTCGGTACCGTGGGAATAATTTTCACTGTTTATCCTTTTTCACAGAAAATCGAGCAACCCTTTTCAAAAAATAACATAATGTGCTTTCAACTTACGTTCAAGCAATTAGTTATTAAGTTAGCTCTAAGAAAAAATTTAACAAGCACCCATTGTTAAATTCTTGGCATATCCTAATTGTGAGTAACAGACCATCTGCCATACCAACGGCTTAACGGCATTAGGCTGTGGGATGAAGCCCCATGACCACTCTGTTGGTTTTTACACCACGACAGAGTAATCTAACCAAATCAACAATGGGGTGTTCTATGGACAGAAAATCATTATTGCTAGTTACACTTATCCTGCCTTTTTCGGCCAATGCCGCCGTATACCAATGTGCCGATGGAAAATATCAGGCCGATCCCTGTGATGAAAATAGCCAACCCGTAGATCTCAGCGGCGTCGGTAGCGTGGTTAAAGGCCCTGATATTGCCCATGCAAACGCTGTTACTCACTCGGATAAAAAACAAGAAATTAGCGATTTTATTGATAAACAACGCATTAGCCGTGAAATCACTAAACTAGAAAACGACCGAAAACTCATTATCGATCAAAGGGATAAACGTATTGTCGAGCTAAGAAACGATAGAAGTTACGCCAATAACAATCTTGCTGGGGCAACTTGGGAGCAAAGCTTGGCGCAAGAAATGTCGGCTGTGGCACAGCAAGCAGATACACAGGTTGCGTCTATCGATAGGCAAATAGAACAATTACGACTCAAGTTAAAGTAGATAAAGCGCAGCCACTCACGCTTTCCCATGCCAAATAGATAAGAACCAATACAAGGAATGACGATGTATTTTATTGCGGCTTTTGGCCTATTGATGCTTTTTTTTAGCCTTGTAATGGTCATCAAGCCTTCGGCTTTCGCTAACGGTATCATTGCATTTAGCGAGCAGCCCTACTTCCATATTGCTGAAGTGGTTAGCCGTATTATTGCGGGTATGATTTTTATCCAATATTGCGCCGATACCCGATTTCCACAGATCTTTTTGGCGATAGGCGTTGTCTTATTCTGTGTGGGAATAGGCTTGGCATGCACGCCGCCGAGTAAACATCGTAAATTTGCCCTATGGTCAGCCCAAGCGTTTAACAATAAATTCCGCTTAATCGGTGTTGTTTCCTTCCCGCTGTCTTTGCTGCTGATTTATGCTGCTGGCATCGCCTAAAACTCAGTGACAATCCACCCAACTTCCACGACTGAAGCGCCGAGTGTAAAAGCGCAAGATTCGGGTCGAGTTGCATGCCCTAACCCTGCACTATGTCTCTATCGGCGCATATTGGCCGAGGCAATCAATGGAGACATATCTATGGCAGTGTTACAGGGAAAGGTCGCAATCATTACTGGGGCAAGTTCGGGGATTGGCTATGCCACCGCGAAACGCTTCGCCCGTGAAGGCGCAAAACTGGTGCTAGGCGCGCGCCGCGGCGCCATATTGGCCTCATTGGTGGATGAGATCATCAGCCAAGGCGGTGAGGCGGTTTATCTGGCGGGCGATGTAACCGACGAAGTGTATGCCAGTGATTTAGTGGCGCTTGCCGTTGAGCACTATGGTGGATTGGATATCGCCTTTAACAATGCAGGCATTAATGGCGAATTAGGTGTGGATTCGGATGCGCTCAGCCGAGCCGAATGGGAAAATACTCTAACAACCAACCTTACCAGTGCATTTTTAGCGGCAAAATATCAATTACCACAAATGCTTAAACGTGGCGCAGGGTCGATTATTTTTACATCTTCCTTTGTTGGCTATACCATAGGTTTTCCGCAAACGGCAGCCTATGCGGCGAGTAAAGCGGGGATGATTGGCTTAACCCAATCCTTGGCCGTTGAATACGGCGCGCGCGGCATTAGGGTTAATGCGCTATTGCCTGGCGGTACAGATACCCCAATGGGGCGGGAGTTTGCCAATACCCCGGAGGCCATGGCCTTTGTGAAAAACCTCCATGCCCTCAAGCGCCTCGCAGATCCCGCGGAAATTGCCCAATCGGCGCTATATCTCGCCTCCGATGCGGCCAGTTTTACCACAGGGATAGCCTTATTGGTCGATGGTGGTGTGTCCATCTGTAAAACCTAGGGAATGGATAACGATGACCCAAGATTACGAGCGAATTGCGCGTGCCATTGACTTTATTCGTCAGCATGTGGGTCATCAACCCTCACTGGCGGAGATTGCGGCGCACGTCCATTTAAGTGAATTCCATTTCCAGCGGCTCTTTAGTCGCTGGGCGGGGATCACTCCCAAGCGTTACTTGCAGGCCTTAACCCTAGAGTGGGCAAAACAGTTATTGCAGCAGCCGTCCCACTCGACCTTGAGTGCCAGTTATGAGTTAGGCCTGAGCAGTGGCTCGCGTTTATACGATCATTTTGTGCAACTTGAGGCGGTCACGCCCTTCGAATATCGACAAAAAGGCTTAGGGATCAGCATTGCCTATGGCTATCATCCTACGCCCTTCGGTTTAGCCTTTATCGCCCAAACAGCCCGGGGCATTTGCCAGTTTGATTTTGTCGATATGCTGCAAATTCAATTGCCATTAGAACGTTTAAAGCAGAGCTGGAGTCAGGCCACCATTTATGAGGACACAGCGCAAACAGCAAGCTTAATTGATCACCTCTTTAGCCAGTACTTTGCTGACACGAGTGCCAAAAAGCTTAGTTCAATAGCATCCAGCACTCAGGCTATTCACCAAGGTGAGCCTTCCCCGCTCTCACTCTGGGTAAAAGGCACCAATTTTCAGCTTAATGTGTGGCGCGCCCTACTAAATTTACCTAAGGGAGAGGTCGCCTCCTACGGTGATATTGCCAAGGCCATTGGTAAGCCTAAGGCCTCACGCGCGGTCGGTTCGGCGATTGGCGCTAATCCGGTGGCATTACTTATCCCCTGCCATCGGGTGCTACGCCAAACTGGTGAACTTGGCGGTTATCGCTGGGGTGAAACCCGCAAACATGCCATATTGGCAAGGGAAGCGGCCTATAGTGAGTAAAACCATTAAACAGAGGTTTGACAGGCTTTCATGCTCTTAACTGAATTCTTAGCTATTAAATAATAAGGGAGGCAAACATGCCGACGCATTCCCCATCCCAACAGGGACCTAACCCGAATGACAAATCCCCCTTAAAAGGATTTCCTCAGGTGGGTTTTCTGAAGAACTTCATTAGCCGCGACAACATTATCGTCGGCGATTACACCTATTATGACGATCCGGCAGGGCCTGAGCGCTTCGAATCGAATGTACTTTATCACTTTGACTTTATTGGCGATAAACTGATTATTGGTAAATTTTGTGCCATTGCAAGGGACGTTAAGTTCATCATGAATGGCGCCAATCATTCAGTGTCTGGCTTTTCCACTTATCCCTTTTATATCTTCGGTAATGGCTGGGAGAAGGCAACACCTAAGCCAGAAGACTTTCCTTTTAAGGGCGATACCTGTGTCGGTCACGATGTTTGGATTGGTTATAACGCCACAATCATGCCTGGAGTGAAGATTGGCCATGGCGCGATTATCGCAAGCCAATCTGTCGTCACAAAAGATGTACCGCCCTATGCTGTTGTGGGTGGTAATCCTGCCACCATTATTAAGCTAAGATTCGAGCAAACTGTGATAGATAAGCTCGTTGCTATTGCATGGTGGGATTGGCCGATTGAGAAAATCACTCAGCACTTAAGCGCTATCGCTGGCGCAGAACTCACTAAGTTGCAGCTGGCAGATTAAGCAAGTGACACCCACAAAACGAGTTCCAAGTGAAAAGGTGAAACCTTTGTGAATATCAAAGGAATGACTGTTGGCAGTATCGCTAGCGCTTAACTCCCGTAAACCCAATGATAAACAAGTAATCATCCTGATTAGGATATTGGGCTAAAAAATGGACGCAAAATGATGCGTCCATTTGCAGTAAGATTAGACGGTTAATTACGTTTAATTGGGGTCAAACCTTTATTACGACTCTCAATAGCATCGTCTAAGGGCTTTGTTTCCTAAATCGATTCAGCGAACAAAGCCCCTCATAATCGTCTAAATATCAAACTACACGGTAAGTTACAGGCATGCCTAGCCCTGTAAGCTTGTTCAAAGCC
>NZ_JAMDJP010000033.1:0-48602 GCF_023475945.1 Shewanella sp. 8A | reverse complement strand
TTTTGACTTCGCTAAAAATCAAAGATGCATTTAACATGAGTAGGTATACAGGCAAAGCCTCATATGATGATAACCACCTACTGAAGTAGGTGGTTTTGGGCTAAAAATAAAAAAGGGAGCCATTGCTCCCTTCGCGATAGTGGTTAATCTCAGATTAGCCCTGTACTAAAGCGGCGACAAGTCCGATGGCACCACCAAACACACCGCCCCACACCACGAGCCAACCTAAATGCGTCTGGATCATCTCCTGAACTATCTGCTTAACCATTTGTGGTGTTAATTCATTTAAGCGTTGCTCAACGATATTAGCAATCTTCTGTTGTAAATCGGCCATCACATTTGGTTGTTCAAGCTCTTGCTTCAATAGGCTGCGGAATTGTTCACTCTCGGCCATATCGACCAATGAAGCTTTCATCTTCTCAATAAAGGGTTCTTTTAGCGGCATTAGCGCCTCAGTCCCCCCAAACATGGCTAACATGCCACCAAATGAAGATTGTGCCACAGTATTGACTAAGGCATCGAAAGACGGTGCTAAGTCTACTTTCTCAATCACAGGCGCCAAATCGATTTGGCTTATACCTTCTTTTTCAGACAAAAAACGATCAATGTTTTCAGCGGTAAAAAACTGTTTCATCATCAGATGAGCAATGCCGAGTTTAAATTCTTCAAACCGCGAAGGCACCACACCAGAACCATACAAACCAGGGACTTTTTCAAACAACATATACACCGCAAGCCAGTTGGTTATCGCACCAGATAATGCAAACAACCCAACATTAAATAGAATGGGTAAGCTCAGTGCGTATCCCAAGATCACACAAATGGCTGCCAACACATTGGTCACTAAACTCTTATTCAATCGTTAATCCCCCTATTACGCAATTTCATCGATTGCAAATGGCGCTAGTTTAGCAAGCGAAGGGGAGTAAGGTCTAATGCTGTAAAACAATACTAACACCACCAATCAGCCGCAAAACAGAGCGCAAACTCAGCAAATACTCAGCGGAGCGGCACAAGCACAACATCAAGACAAACTCGATAAACAGATTTTTGTTATTTCATTAATTAACATTAACTTAGTTTAATGATTTACAGCAGAAAATAATGTCACATTTCTGGATCTGCTTAGGAATTATTGAAAAGCATCGTCTACACTCAAAATACTAATCGCCTCGCCACAAGGCTCAATAACATAAAGGACGCGCTTATGGACTCTGCATTTAATACCGCTGGTGCCTTAGGCTGGCATGAACTCACGACCCACAACACTGAAGAGGCCATGCGCTTTTATGGTGAAGTATTTGGCTGGCAATTTAGAACGGTCAAGATGCCCCATGGTCAGTACCACTTGATTGAAAATCAAGGTGTAGGTATCGGCGGTATCACTGATAATCAGCTCCCGACGCTACCTTCGCACTGGACAGGTTATGTCACGGTCGCCGATGTCGACTTGGTCGCGATTAACGCTAAAAAACTTGGTGGCGATATTCTGTTTGGTCCAGAAGATATTCCGAAAGTGGGTCGCTTTTGTTGGATAAAAGATCCACAAGGCGCCGTCATCGCCGCAATAAGTTATCTCACCACTTAAACTAAGCTATTCGTATTAAAAAGCTTAGCGGTCATAAAATGCACACTGGAGACACAACATGTTACCCTCGTAAAGCGAGGGTTATGAGTTAACATACATTCTGACTCACATTGGTTGCCATACGGTAACACTCAGATTTAATTGACAAAACACCAAAAAAATCATGCAGAGATAAGCATTATTCGCTAGAATAACCACATTTATTGATAGATTTCGCGCCAGCGTGCGTATTGGAGCATTAATCTGACTATGCTAACTCAACTATCACGGTTAAAACTCGCGTTTTTTAGTCGCCCCCGATACCAACGAGTTCTCGTCTATTTAACCATTACCTACTTAAGTTACCTTATCGCCCTCGGATTAATACTCCCCAAGGCTATCGTCGCCTTCGCCCCAGAGAAGCTTTCACAGCTATTAGGGCGTCCGGTCAGTTTACAGGGTATGCATATCAATCCTTTTAACTACCGCGTCAATATCGACCAGCTCGCCGTTAAAGAGAAAGATAATCGGGATTTTGCCGGATTAGCACAGCTCCAATTTGAGGTGCATTTTTGGCAGTCTATATTCAATCAAGCCTTAGTGATTGATCATATTCAGTTGCAAACGCCCTTTGCTCATATCCAACGGTTTAAAACTCATGGGGCAACTCAGTTTAACTTTGACGACATCGTTACCACCCTCAACCAAGCTAAAACCACCAGCAAACCAGGCACGAGTGCTGAACAAGCACGTCCTTTGCGCATCATCTTAGGTGAGTTAACCGTCAGTGCAGCCAAGTTCAAATTTGATGACAAGATAACCAAGGCGCAAATTGATTACCCCAATATCAACTTCAAACTCAGTCAATTAGATACTGAATACCTGATGTTATCTAATCCTGCTAGCGTAGCTAAGACGTCATCAACCAAAGATGCGGTGACAAACAATGCCGTTCCAGCAACAACTACGGCGAATACTACTCCAGCAACATCGGCGACAAATGCCACTACGACTATCGTGCATAACCAATTTGTCGCCCAGTTGCAGGATGCCCACGCAGGTGAAGTGAGCCTTGCCGGACAATTTCAGCTCTTTCCCTTTAAGCTCGTCGGGGATGTACAGCTTGCCAAACTCAAACTTGTGCCGCTCTGGCAATTTGTTGCCGATCAATTCAATGTCAAACTGGGGACAGGTGAGCTTAGTATTAACGCCCATTACCAAGTCGATTTACCCGAGCAAGGTGAATTACAACTCACTGCCGAACGTGGACAAGTGATTGTTGAAAAAGTGAATTTGCTCAATGGTGACCAATCGGTTATCACCTTACCACTACTGGCTGTAGATGGGATCAGCGCTAATCTGGCCAAGCAGCGGGTCAATATTAAGCAAATCCACACTGAAGGCTTAAGTCTTAAGGCTAAGCTAGATGAACAAGGTATTGATTTAGTTCAACTATTAATGCCAAAATCTATGGCTGCCAGCACTGATACCGCAACGCCGAACTCGCCTGCAGAAGCGCAAACAGCAGAAGCGTCAGCTGAAACGAACACGTCAGCCGCATCGCCTTCACAAGCAACCTCGGATAAGAGTGTTACTGAACAGCAAGATGCCTGGTTAGTGACACTGGGCGGACTGAATGTCGAAAACTATGATATTCAGCTTGAGGAGCACAAACTCAGCAAAACGGCGCAGCAATGGCGAATCTATCCATTAGATTTTGCGACTCAAACCATAGTAAGCGATTTAAAAGCCCCGATTGAATACCAACTCTCCTTTGGACTAAACGATAAAGGCCATTTTACCTCCAAGGGGCAAGTCGATGTCCTTGGGCAAGCCATCAGCGCTAACCTCAAAGTGGAGCAGTTGGCCTTAGCCCAATTTCAACCTTACCTTGAGCCTTATGTCAATATGCAGCTTAAAAGCGGCCTATTCAGCAGCGATGGCGAGGTTCATGCCAATGGCAAAGGCAAAGCCATTTATCAAGGTAACGTTGAGCTGGATGATTTGAATATCCTCGACAGCATCCGCAAAGCGCCATTGGTGAAATGGCAAAAAATGCATATTAATCAGCTCGATTTTGACCAGCAACAGAATCAAATCAAGATTGATCATTTAAGTTTTGAGCAACCTTATGCCAAGGTTGTTATCGCGAAGGATCGTACAACCAATATCAGCAATCTGATTATTGAACAGCAAGCCATTGCCGAGCCTAAAGTCACTGGACAAATGGCGCAAGGCATTCAAGCCGAAATCAGCACCAATACAGTTGCACCATCCCAAACCGCAGCTAAAAAGCCCGAGTTAAGCTTAGATATTCAAAAAATTAGCTTTAACCAGGGATCGGCATTTTTTGCCGATAATTCGCTAACACCTAACTTTGCCTCAGGCATCGAGCAGCTAGAAGGTTATATCAGTCACCTATCCTCCAAGCCGGGTACTAAGGCATCTGTCGATATTAAAGGCAAAATTGACCGCTATGCACCAGTGACATTAAAGGGGGATATTAATCCCTTGTTAGATAAACCTTATCTTGATTTAGACTTGGTTTTTAAGAGTGTTGAGCTGACGTCAGTAAACCCATACTCTGGCACCTATGCGGGCTATTACATTGATAAAGGGCAATTATCGTTAGCACTTAACTACAAACTTGAGCAAAACCAACTCAAGGGCAGCAACCATTTAGTCATTAATCAACTCAAACTGGGGAAACGCAGTAACAGTGATTTAGCCACCAGTTTACCCGTAACGTTAGCGATTGCATTATTGCAGGATCGCCATGGCGTAATTGACCTAGGAATGGAAGTCTCTGGCGATCTAGACTCACCCAGCTTTAGTGTTGGCAGCATCATCATGACAGCCATTACCAATGTGATTACTAAAGCCGTCACAGCCCCCTTCTCTTTCCTTGCAGGTCTCATTGGCGCTGATGATACCTTAGATAAAATCCCCTTTAATCCCGGGCAATTTACCCTCACTTCCCGTGAGCAAGAAAGCCTAGATAAGCTCGCCAAAGGATTAGAGGATAGACCCATGCTACAGCTCAGTCTTGAGGGCAGTGTCGATGCAATAAACGATAGCCAAGCAATTAGCGAGCGTATGATGAAACGCAAGCTGGCTGCCTTAGCGAATATTCAGCTGACGGAATTGCCGGCAGATCTCAGCCCGAGTCAGTTTCCGACTCAAGGACCTCTAGCCGATGCCCTTCTCAAACTCTATGAGCAGGAAGTTAAAGCCAATCCTGATGATGTGAAAGACAATATTATTGCTGAAACCAAAGATACACCACTGAGTAAAGAGGAACTGACCACCCGATGGCATATCGCGCTTTATAACCTTTCGCTAAAAGCGCAAACGGTCGGTCAAGACAGGTTGGGAGATTTAGCGCAGGAGAGAGCGAAATCAGTCAAGGCCTACCTTGTTGATAGCAAGGGCATCGCACCTGAACGAATTTTCCTACTCGAAAGTCGCGTCACCCTCAATCAAGATGCTGCCCAAGTGAATATGAGCATCGAAGCTAAATAACGCGTTGTACAAGACCATAGAGAATCAAATGCCCAGTATTCACTGGGCATTTTTATTGGTTGATTAAGGTAGCGCCCCCTCGTTCTATTACTTGGCCTAAAACATCCATTAGGTTAAACTCTGCGGCTTTATGCGAGCGGAATCACATTCCGCGCGTCTATCCCCTTTCGCACAGCCAATATTGCGGCACGCTAAAACACTTTTACTCGAGGTAGTTATGTTCATTATTCGCTGGATTTTAGGCCGGATCATTTTGTTGCTTAACTTTGTGTTCGCCCCAAAGAAACTCAAACGCCCATCAGCAGAACAACAAAAAATCGATGCGCAAACTCAAGCACTGGCGCTATATCAGTACAATGCTTGTCCTTTCTGCGTAAAAGTGCGCCGAGCTATGCGCCGTCAAGGGCTGAATATCCAAACCTTGGATGCAAAAAAATCCCCACATAAAGACGAGCTCATCGCCCAAGGTGGCAAGCAACAAGTGCCCTGTTTACGGATTGAAGACAATGGTCAAGTGCAATGGCTATATGAATCTAAGGATATCATCAGCTACTTAGAACAACGTTTTGCCTAGCACAACAATGCGCGCCCCACGGCGCGCTTTTCATTTACGCCACAAGTACTCACGGTCAGAATAATCAAACAACCATTGGGGTTGATACACCACCAACAGCGTCACCGCCATGCCATTGAGCAACGCCTCAGGAAAGGCTAATAACGGGATTAACATCAGATAGTTATCAACTAACATGCTCCAGTCATAATCCGCCGACAACCAAAGCCAAAATGCCCAACTAAATTGATGAAAAACCGTCGATAATCCTGCATTAATAAAGGCGCCAACAAAAATAAACACAAAAAGATGCTTAGGAAATAAATGGTAACTGCGGCTGTAAAGCATAAACGCACAGAATAACGGGAGGGCTATTGCAAACAAGCCAAATGCACCAAACTCACCAGGCTGCTTTAGGACAAATATGCTGAAAAACGCACTTGGGAGGAGTAAGGCAACCGTCGCTAAGCGCCAACCAAACATCAATAGACAAGTGACTATCCCTAGAAAATGTAAATGAATTCCGACTTGAATACTGGCATTGAGGAGCCATAAGGTATTTACCGCAATCAGCGTTAACAACAACCGCCATTGCAAGCCTTTATCCTTAACAACCTGCAGTAACTCTTCCTTAGGCCAAATAGCATAAATCCAAAGTCCCAGCAGTAGCAGGCTTAAACCCTGTAATGGGCTGATATTCCAGTCTATTTCAGCAAATCGCTTGGCCCAAAAATCCAGCATCAGTAAGGCTCCGGAGTAGATGCCCATTCAACCTATCGCGACAAGTTTCAGAGCAGATTCAAGTTGTTTCGGTATTAGGGTGATTAACCAACCTATTCGGGCGAATAAACTTCTTTAACAGTATATCGCGAATAAAACCGATAATTGCATGATATTGAGCGACATATTAAGGTATTCTTCGCTAAGTAAATCATCTAAGAGTAATCCTTGATATGCCATTGAGATCGATAAGCCTGACATTATTGAGCTGCTTAACATTACTCGCTTGCAGCAGCGCTCCGATAGACCCCTCTGAATTTGCAGGTAAATTTAAAGACAAACTCACCACTGATATCCGCGCAGATGGCCTTAAACTCTTTACCTATCAGGCAGGTTTTGCGGAGGAATACTCACCAAGAGATGTCACCGAACGCCCCTTCCCCCACGAAGAACGTATGCGTCAAGTCGCGCAAGATCCCCGCGAGCAGCGTCGTTTATACCAACAACAAGCGGATGCACTCGATATCTGGGGCAGACAAGTTGAATTGGGACTCGAGAAAACCTTAGAAATGACAGGTTACTGCCGCGAAGGTTACTTTGAGTTGAGCCGAATAATAGAATCAGGACGGGGAGAAATACGTGGTGAATGTAAAGAAGGCGCCACTGAGGAAGATAAACAAAAGTTTGTGCGCTTTTAAGTCATGAAAAGGGCGAGATGATCGCCCTGTTCTCTACACTTATGCACGGCGGTGTCGCAAGTACACGACTTAGCTCAAACCGTTAAGTTCAATAACGCTGAGTTTTATGCCTAAAAATCAAACTGCTTCATTTAACGGTAAGGCACGATTTTCCAATAACACTGGGATGCCATCGGTAATGGGATAAGCTAATTTGTCCGCTTTACAAATCAATTGCTGCGCCGCCTTATCGTACTCCAACTTTCCTTTACATACTGGACAAGCAACGATATCTAACAGTTTTTTATCAAACGCCATGGGATTTTCCTTTTTTAGCTGCAGCCACAGAGCGTAATCGGCTCAGCAACTGTTGATCAAATTGTGGCGATAGCTTGGCATCGACAGCCAAATACCACCAGTTTTCTTGTGCAAAATCGCGACATTTAACCGCATCTTTTTCAGTCATCATCAAGGGGCGAGATGCTGCAAGCTCGCATAACACGTGTTTATCGTAGGCTTGGTGATCATCAAAACTATGGGATAACGCGAGTTGAAAACCCTGCTGCGTTAACGTCTCAAAAAAACGCGCCGGATGACCAATACCCGCCATTGCCACCACGGGCTGCGTCGGGTCAAACACGGCCTCAGCCTTAGGATTTACCGGCAACACCGCACTTGGACTCAGCTGCATCTCATATTGATTCGCCTGCGCGGGTCCACTATTGACCACCACAAAATCCACTTGATTAAGACGCCAAGCACCTTCCCGTAGAGGGCCTGCTGGAAGCAAATGACGATTCCCTAAACCGCGCTTTCCATCAATCACCACCACCTCAATATCACGGCCGAGGGCGTAATGTTGCAAGCCATCGTCACAGATAATGACATCCACGGCAAACTGCGCCAGCAAGGTTTTTGCGGTATCAACACGTTTAGGGCCCACCACCATAGGCACACCAGTACGCGCCACAATCATAGCTGGCTCATCGCCCACATCAGTTGCAGCATCCTTTACGCTAACGACTTTTACCCCTTGGATATGCGCGCCATAACCACGGCTGATCACACCCGGATTAAACCCCTGTTGACGCAGCAGTTCAATCAAATAGATGACTGTGGGGGTTTTACCACTACCGCCAACGGTAATATTGCCCACCACGATCACGGGGACTGGCAGTGTGGTTTGTGATTTAATCCCTAAGCGAAATAAACCACGGCGAATTGCGGTAATAAGCGCAAACAACGCAGAAAAAGGCAGTAAGAGCCACCGTAATGGGTGGCCTTGATACCAAATTTTATTCACTAACGCCTGCATTTAGCTACCAAACTGCATTTGGTATAACTTGGCATACATGCCGCCAAGTTCGAGTAGAGATTTGTGGGTGCCACGCTCAACGATGCGACCTTGATCGACCACTAAAATTTGATCGGCACTTTCAATCGTTGATAACCGGTGAGCAATCACAACCGAGGTGCGGTTTTGGCGTAAATTGTCTAATCCCTGCTGAATCGCTTTCTCAGATTCAGTATCAAGGGCCGATGTCGCTTCATCCAGAATGAGCACTGGTGCATCACGTAACATTGCCCGCGCAATCGCAATCCGTTGTCTCTGACCGCCTGACAATAGCACGCCGTTTTCACCGACTTGGGTATCTAAGCCATCGGGCAATTGCTCAATAAATTCCATCGCATGAGCTAAGGTCGCCGCCTCAATAATCTGTTCGCGGGTGACTTCGCCCGGATAGGCATAGGCGATATTATTGGCAATAGTATCGTTAAAGAGTGTCACTTGCTGCGATACCAAAGCCACTTGGCTACGTAATGATTTCAATGAGTAATCATAAATACTCACATCATCAAGCAGAATATCGCCAGACGCTAGTCCGGTGTAAAAACGAGTCACCAAGCTTGCGATCGTCGACTTCCCCGACCCAGAACGCCCGACTAAGGCTAAGGTTTGCCCTTGGGACACTTCAAAGTCAATTTTATCTAAAGCGCGGCGCTCCTGGCCTTCGTAACTAAAAGAAACATTATCAAAACGTAAGTTGCCCTTAGCACGCTTGACGGTATAAGTACCAGTATCCGATTCTGGCAAAGTGTCTAACAGTTCAAATACTGTGGTGCACGCTGCAATACCACGTTGAAATTCAGCATTCACACGCGTGAGGTTTTTGATGGGTTGCAGCATGGCCATCATCGCGCCAAGAATCGTCGCAAAGGTACCTGCGGTCAAATCGGCTTTCATACTATCAAGGCTCGCCGCATACAGCACAAAGGCCAAGGCAAAGGAGCCAATCACCATGATAAGCGGCTGGCTGATAGCCTGTGCGATCGCAAGTTTCATATTTTGATGGCGGTTTCTGTCATTAATTTTGGCAAAGCGAGCCGTTTCTGTTTCTTGTCCACCAAAGGCCAGTACGTTTTTATGACCTTTGATCATCTGCTCCGTTGCGGCACTGACATCCCCCATCGCCGTTTGGATTTGTTTCGACACCTTACGGAAGCGGCGACTCACAATAGTCATCACTAATCCCATAATCGGACCTATCACTAAAATACACAGTGAAAGCTTCCAAGAGTTATAAAACATCAATCCCAGCATACCGATAACGGTCACACCGTCACGAACAATCGAAATCAAGGCACTGCCCGATGCACGGGCAATTTGCTCGGTATCGAAGGTCACTTTTGAAATTAAATTGCCCGTGTTTTCCTTATCCATGTAACTCACGGGTAAACTTAGATAATGTTGAAACACTTGCTGGCGCATATCCATAATTAACCTAGCACTCATATAAGAAATGCCGTAGGTGGATACGAAGTTTGCAAAGCCGCGCAGGGAGAACATTAAAATAACCACGATAGGCGCCATTAATAGCACTTGGTTATCGGCATGAAAGCCTTGGTTCGTGGGGAGTGCAATACCGTTACTGATCGCTGGTGTACTGCTGGAAAACCCTTTATCGATAAAAGGGCCAATAAAAGAAATAAAAGCCGCATCGACAAGCCCATACACAATAAGGCCAGCAACTGAAAGCAAAAACATGCCCTTCATCGGTTTGAGATAGGCCAGTAATCGCTTGAATACGGTCCACATTTCGTCTTTAGGATATGCTGTCATTGGTAACACTAAATTATGGCAAAGTGCTCATTCTACTCTGGATTAATCAAGTCACCAAATCTAAACAAGCGGTTATACCAAAATGGAGCTAAATCTTGCCGATAGGTTTTTACGTCGAGTCGCCCTAGTTCAAAAGTAACGCTAATTTGTCCTTCAATCCCGGTGGTTAAGTGGTTTATCTGCAAAGCTTGGTAGCGGGCAACGACATCTGCTTTAGGAAAGCCATAACGATTATTCAACCCCGCTGGAAAAAGTACTAACTCCGGTGCCACCCTTTCAATAAATGCCAGCGTAGATGAGGTGCGGCTTCCATGGTGTGGAGCAATAAGCACCTGACTTTTAAGTATAAAGCCCGCTTGCACTCGCTCAATCAATATACTCTCTGTTTCCTTTTCAATATCACCGCTCAGTAATAGACTTTGCTGACCATCATCAATCCGCAGCACACAAGAAGCATTATTGCCACCCGCCTGGGTTTGTGGGGAAATAAAGCGTAAGGTAAGTTGTTGCCAATCAATCTGTTGTGGCAAACAAGGCTGAGCATTTAAGTGGTCAACATCAGTAATCCATTTTGCCTGAGGATACGCTTTTGCCAGTACTTGAGCGCCTCCAGCATGGTCGTTATCGCCGTGGCTGATCACAATAAAATCGATATCAGTTAATCCTCGAGTATTAAGAAAAGGGATAATCACACGGTCACTGTAGCTAAAATCATCGCCAAATGCGGCGCCCGTATCATAGATAAGTGCCCTATCATCCTTTTCAACCACCACGGCTAATCCTTGCCCGACATCAAGTAAATGTAGCGTCCATTGAGTGGTTTTCGATGCTGTAATGCGCTGAAAAACAGACAATGCCAGAGGAAGAAACAGTAACCCTATCAACAAATGCCAGTGCCAATATTGGCGCCGATGAGGAACATATCGCCACAGAATCAACGCAAAAAGTGCGCACAGGCCGCCTGCTAATAATGTCTCGGAAACCACATGCCAATGGGCGGGTAAATCGACGCTGAGTTCAAGTAACTTGCCGTAGGGAAATAGTGCTAAATCCGCCAAATTGAATAATCCCAGCCACGATTGCCCCAAAAACGTACCTAACCACCAGATGACAAAAGCCAGCATCGATAGCGGAATGACGATAAGACTAAACCAAGGCACCACCAGCATATTCATCCACAAACTATGGATACTCACACCACCAAAAAAGATGGCTTGCAGCAGTCCCAATATCAGGCTTAAGCGCCATTGTATTGACCAAAACTGTATGACTCTGACTCGCGACTTGGCTAAAAAAGTTGTTTTACTATCAAAAGACTGTGTAAATTTGGCACTTTCTAAGGTATATAAAATAATCGCCAAAGCACAAAAAGAAAGCCAAAATCCAGCACTCAAACAAGCGAGAGGATCAATGAGTAACACCACAAATAAGGCAAACAGCAAACGATCCCATGCGCTTGAGTAGCGTCTTAATAAACTCAACAGCATAACCAATAAAATCATCACTAACGCCCGCTGTGTTGACACGGCAAAACCGGCTAAATAGCTATAAAATAGAGCACTCACTCCTGCTAAAATGAGCGCAATAACTATATTTCGTCGACTTGGATGCGGCGCCAAACGCGTAAGAAAAAACAAAGCGCAAGCATAGACCCAAGCGGTGATCACCGATAAATGTAATCCCGATATCGCCACCAGATGGCCCGTGCCCGTTTGCCTTAACGCCTGCCACTTAGTTTGCGAGATAAGTTGTTTATCCCCGAGGATTAACGCCAGCAGAATATCCCCCTGTGTTAACGCAGATAACTTTGGAGCAAGTCGTGTGATTAAGTGATGTCTTAACGAAAAACGCTCAGCTTGAAGCCTTGCATGCATAACGCGGCCTTTACCGACAATATGCTGACTAATCAATTGCTTTTGTTCGTTATATCCTCCTTGATTGAGTACACTGGATATACTTTTAGGCATAAAAGTGAAATCCCAAACTTGCCCAACTTGCAGTGTCGCCTCGGATTGCCAGGTTAAACGCAACTTAGCCGTTGGCCCAAAGATTAAATTTGGTTTATCGACAACAATATCGAAGCTAACCCAGTCGCTGTTTTGACTAACTAGTGATATGATTTCGCCCCTCACCTGTATAGGCTTTTGGGATAAAGGAAGATCCTGCCGAGATAACACTAAGCAAAATCCTGTTAGCCAGAACATCGCAAAGAGTGTGCCAGATAAGCTAGGTGCTTTTTTGAATAAGATGAGAGCCCCAAAGCAAAAGTAGGGTAGATAAGTAATTGGCGGCAGCGAAGGCCATAACATCGCTGACAGTAAGGTGGCACTAAAGCCAAACATGAATCCATTCATAGTGAATTAAGTTAAGACAGCAATTTCAGCCTATGCCAAAAAAATTAATAAAAAGATTTATGCCTAAGCCTGAAACCCTGCGTGAGCACAAACACCTACGCATTTTCGGTCGCTTATTACACAATCCTAATCTTTGGGCGCTTAATCGACGCTCTGCGCCGGGGGCCTTTGCCATAGGCTTGTTTGTCGCTTGGATCCCAATGCCTTTTCAGATGGTGGTCGCCGCGGCCTTTGCAATCCTTTTTAATGTCAATATTCCCGTTTCCGTCGCTTTAGTCTGGATCACCAATCCACTTACGATGCCAGTTATGTTTTATGGGGCTTATTTATTAGGTGCAAAAATTCTGGGCCACGCACCGCAGGAATTTGCCTTTGAGGCAAGCTGGCAATGGATAGAAGCCTCATTAGCCACAATTGGGCCAGCATTCCTACTAGGTTGCCTAGTATTAGGGATCGTGTTTTCTACTGTAGGATATTTAATGATCAGTAACCTCTGGAAATACTCGATCATGTTTAAGTGGCAAAAGCGTAAGACCAAATAATTGCGACTTGCAGACACAATGGCTTAACTTGTTTTATGTTAGAGAAATTAACTTTCCTAATTGAACAAGTTAAGCATTAACACCTTTTTAGCGTTTGCATCCCTGTATTTCCTTTACGTCCTCTATTGTAATTTATTCTACCTTATCAATAGATTAAACCACGACGATAAGACTATCTTTATCCCTTCACTCGGACGCTTACTTACAAGCTACTCATAAGTAGATATATACATTCATTTAATTTGCAGCTTAAAATACTTTTCGTGTTTCACTACTACGCTGTCATTATGTTGAATATTGATGAACCTGCACATTTACAACCTAAACTACCGCTTTTCCGCTTAGGTTTTAGACCTTTCTTTTTATTCGCGAGTCTATTTAGTCTATTAAGTTTAGGGATCTGGGGAGGATTTCTTTCCGGTCTGTCATTACTACCTAACAACATCAATCCTTTATGGTGGCATGGTCATGAGATGATTTTTGGGTTTGCCTGTGCCGTCGTCGCAGGTTTTTTACTCACCGCAGTGCAAAACTGGACAGGGCAACCTGGGTTGAAAGGCTTACCCCTTATAGGGCTATTTACGGTCTGGTTACTACCAAGGCTTTTATTTATATTGCCGCTAGATATTCCGTTTGTGGCGATCATGATCATCGACTTGATGTTTTTACCCTTAACCGCAGTTGCATTATCAATATCTGTGGTTAAAGTACGCCAATGGCGTAACTTTGTGTTTATCCCTATTCTCAGTTTACTCACGCTTTTTAATGGATTTAGCTATTACGGTTTAATAACTAATCAATTACAGTGGGCTAATAATGGTCTTTATGCAGCAGTCATCCTTGTTGGGGTAATTGTTGCTTTGCTTGGTGGTAGAGTGATCCCATTCTTTACTGAGCGCGCCACCCAATGGCAAAGACACTCCCCTATTCCCATACTGGAATGGTTAAGTTTTGCTAGCCTATTAGCGCTTGTTGCGAGTCTCTTTTTACCGCAGATAATATTACTGACGCGCGCTCTGGCTGGTATAGCGGGTCTGGTATTGTTACTACGTTGGTCTCGTTGGGGATGGCAGGCAAGTTGGTCTGTGCCGCTGTTATGGTCACTGCATTTAAGTTACTTATGTATTCCCATTGGTTTGATACTGATTGCTACAGGACTACCACTTTCCGTAGGAATGCATGCCATTACTGTTGGAGGACTTGGCGGCATGATCCTCGCAATGATGTCGAGGGTATCGCTAGGCCATACCGGCAGACAACTAAAACCCGCTAGGCCAATGACACTGGCTTTTGGGTTAATGTTACTGGCTACAGTATTCCGTGTCTTAGCGGGTTTACCCAGTGCATGGTTTATTGAATTAATGCTCGCAGCCATTATTTGTTGGATGCTGGCTTTTGGGTGTTTCTGTTACTACTACGCACCAATGCTTTGTCGCGTCAGAGCCGATGGGCGGCCAGGCTAAGCAAGGTGACTCGAGAAAACTCATGGCGCGATGCCTTTAGCAGACAACCAATTACTATCTTGTGAATTGAGTCACAGAGAATCGCGTCTCTTTTCCCTAACTAAAGTATTTTTACTGTTACTATTTACAAAAATATTGAGTAGGGAGTACCTATGCCATTTTATCGTCAATATGGTGCCAAAGGCTTAAAAGCAGTTGAGCATCTCGTCTTAATCATCATAGCAATAGCGACTGTGGTTGCTATTGGTCAAGAAATTGTCCATGTATTTAATGTCGGCGCAGTCGCCCTTGCCGACCTGTTGTTATTGTTTATTTATCTCGAAGTACTGGCCATGGTTGCTAATTATGCAGAATCGGGAAAATTGCCTGTGCGCATGCCGCTGTATATTGCCATTGTTGCCCTTGCTCGTTATTTGATCTTAGATATGAAGAGTATGGATGACTGGCGCATCGCCGCAATTTCGCTTTCAACCTTGATCCTTGCGGCAACGGTCATCGTGATCCGTTGGGGCCAATTAAAAATGCCCTATCCTAAAAATCAAGAATACGATAACTAATGACTACTGGGCGCCATTGCCAACCAAGCTCAATGGCGCCATTCTTTACCTGCAAAATCCTTCCAAATCCCTCGCTTTCAGATTGGTATTCTGCCAAAAAGCAATTATGCTAGTTTTACTGAGATCAATTATTTACGGGACAATTGAGTTATGGGTGAACATCCAGTTGGATTTGAAGAAAAACGCAGCTCACTTCGAGTAGATATGGAAGCTGAACGCGTGCTCTTGCATTGGACTGATAAGAATGGCGTTGAACATACGGACGAAGGCGTATGTATCGATTTAGCCCGCAGAGGCATTCTGTTTGATTATAAAAACCCATTTGAACTCGGTGAATTAGTTAACGTGACATTCAATCCAGAAACATCCCGACAAAATAGCGTAAAAGGCCAAGTTTGCCGCTGCTCTAAACGTCATGATCAAAGTTATCATGTCGCGATGCAATTGCTTTAATTTCAATCTAGCTACGCAGGGTCGATTGAGCTGTTCTACACTGAATTAGTTGAACTATTCGTACAAAGGACATTGCTATGATATTGCTGGTGGGTGGAGAGAAAGGTGGCAGTGGCAAGAGTTGCCTCGCGCAAAATCTTGCGGTTTATATAAAGCAAAAATTTGCCGCCAATGTACTAATGGTAGACTGCGATCCCCAACGTACAACATCCGATTGGATCCAAGCTCGAAACAACGACCCTAGCCTCCCTGCAATCAATTGTATTCAGCTCTACGGCAAAATACGTAACGATCTGCTCAGTCTTAATGAACGCTTCGACTACGTCATTGTTGACTGTGGCGGTCAAGATAACCTTGCCATGCGCGCCGCCATGTCGGTAGCCACTTACGTAGTTATCCCACTTAGACCCAAACGTCGCGATCTTAAAACCTTACCCCATATGGAAGATATGCTCAGCACCTGTAAGATGGTTAATCCCAAAATGGTGGCAACCATTGTGCTAACCCAATGTCCCGCTTTGCCCACCCAAGTAAAGCGTATTTTAGAGGCCAAAGAAGTAGTCCAATCCTTTGGATTACGGGTACTCAATTCGGTGACTTTTTGCCGAAATATCTACGATGACAGTGAGGAAAAAGGATCGTCCGTAATGGAAATTGAGCCAGATGGGAAAGCGGCCGACGAGATCCGCGCCATAGTGGATGAGCTGTTCACCTTACCACCAGAAAATAGTTATGAGCTTAACTGATCTTAAACGCAAGAAACCAAAACAAGTTATCAAAACGGTTTCTATTGAGGATTTTATCGAAGATGCCAATAACTATGCTTTAGGTAAAGCGAGTATTTTAGCGGCGCCCCCTGCAGAGCCAAAAGGCTTAGATAAAAAGTCAGCCAAAATATATCGCCATGCCACCTTTACCTTAACGGAAACCAGTATTACCCAATTAGATGGGCTCGCTAAAGGAACTAAAATCGCCAAATCACGCTTATTGCGGATCTTGATTGATGAATTCTGTCAAAAAACGATTGCAGAACAGCTTGAAGTGGTAAATAAAAGTAAGCAGGATGAGCATTAATCTTTATGAGTATCAAGGTAAACCAATCCGCTGCTCACTCTTTCTTTAACAGCAAGTTATGGCCTATGACCCCAAGCTATTGCGCGGCTCATAGACCAGATTAGCCATACTTAATGATGAGAATGATGACACTGCCGCCCAGCAACAATGGCGAGCCCTTGCGCTGATTCTGCCATTTTCCCTTTACTCAACAACAAAAAAATTAACTCCTCCGCAGTAAGGTTTTCGGCACTACAAGTGTGATAACGCGCTGCTTCTCCAAAGGTTTCAGTCATCAGAGCAATAAACTGAGGCTTTAAAACGGGATGAGCTTGCGCTACCATCAGCGCCATAACGTCATGACCGTGAACAGAATCGGACATAGTCTCTCCAAAAGATGCAAATAAGATTAGGCTTTATAACCGAACTGTTGAATTTTAACCCTGATCTTGCGCACATACTGCCAATGTCAATAACTGCGCTGACCGCTGTGACGATAAAGTGAGCCACTATGTCCTTGATCTTGCTACTGACCCAACAGATGTCACTCTATTTAGTGATTGTTTATTTAGTCAGTAAAACACCTCTTTTTAAACTGTTTGCAGAAACATCACCGCGCCTACCTCATAAAATATTTATTTATCTGGTTTTTTCTAGCTTTTGTATCATGGCGACCTATTTTGGTGAGCAAACTTCAGGGGCCATTGCCAATACTCGCGCCATGGGTGCCGTGCTAGGCGGTTTACTCGGCGGTCCTGTCACCGGATTTTTAGTCGGATTCACGGGTGGTTTACACCGCTACAGCATGGGTGGCTTTACCGATTTAGCCTGCGCGATTTCAACCACTCTCGAAGGACTCTCCGCGGGAATGATCAGTTTTTACCTACGCCGCGCGGGTAAGAGTGAACTTATCTACAATCCGCTCTTAGTCTGTTTGGTGACCTTTTACGCCGAAATGATGCAAATGAGCACTATTTTGCTGATTGCACGCCCGTTTGATGCCGCATGGGAGTTAGTGCGGCAGATAGCTCCACCTATGCTGTTGGTTAATTCCATTGGCGCAGCGCTGTTTATGAGCATGATCCGCGACCAAAAAACCATGTTTGACAAGCTCTCCTCTAGTTTCTCAACCAAAGCGCTTAAAATTGCCGAGCGCAGTGTTGGGCTGCTTTCTAAGGGGTTTAACGAAGAAAGCAGCGGCAAGGTCGCGCAAATTGTCATAGAAGAAACCAATGTGGGCGCTGTTGCCATTACGGACAGAGAAAAACTTTTGGCCTTTATCGGTATTGGCGCCGACCATCACATTCCCGGAACACCGATTTCCTCAAAAATCACCCTTGAGGCCATAAACCAAAACAAGGTGATGTTCGCCGATGGGGTGGAGATGCCCTATTCCTGCTCGATTTCGAGCCAGTGTAAACTCGGTTCGAGCCTTGTGATCCCACTTCGCAGCGACACCGAAGTCATTGGCACCATCAAGTTATACGAGCCAAAAAATAAACTATTTTTAAACATTAACCGCACCTTAGGGGAAGGGATTGCTCGGCTATTGTCGAACCAGATCCTCTACGGCCGTTTTGAACAGCAGCAAAACCTACTCACCCAAGCGGAATTAAAATTACTGCAAGCTCAAGTGAATCCACACTTTTTATTCAACGCTCTCAATACCATCAGTGCGATTATTAAGCGCGATCCCGATATGTCAAAACAGCTATTACAGCAATTGTCGCAATTTTTACGGATCAATTTAAAACGCACCACGGGTTTAGTCACTCTCGGGGATGAGCTCGATCACATAGCGTCTTATCTCACCATTGAGAAAGCGAGATTTATTGATAAATTACAGGTCAACATTGCTATACCTGAATCACTTTACCACTGTAAAGTGCCTGCATTTACCCTACAACCCATCATTGAGAATGCGGTAAAACATGGCACCTCCCATATGATTGAGCAAGGACAAATCAAGGTCACTGGACGTATGGATGACCATATATTAGCCCTTGAGGTGACAGATAACGCCGGCCTTTATCAACCCTCAATAGATTCTGAGGGATTGGGGATGAATTTAGTTCATAAACGGATACAAAATCTGTTTGGCGAACAGTATGGCATCCAAGTTGAATGCAAGCCGGATGAATACACCAAGGTGACCATCCGCTTACCCATAGAACAGACGGAAACTAGCACGTGATCACTTGTTTGATTGTCGATGATGAATTGTTTGCCCGCGAGGAGCTTGCGGATTTGCTCGGCCAAGAAGCCGACATTGAGATTATTGGCCAATGCAGCAACGCCATAGAAGCATTGCAAACCATTGCCAAAGAAAAGCCTCAATTAGTTTTTCTCGACATCCAAATGCCACGTATTTCAGGCATGGAACTGATTGCTATGCTCGATCCCGACACCTTACCTAAAATCGTGTTTGTCACTGCATTTGATGAATTTGCCGTCAAAGCCTTTGATAATCATGCCTTTGATTATTTACTTAAGCCAATAGATGCCGATCGACTCAGCCAAACCCTAAAACGTGTTCGTAAGGACCTCACTCCGCAAGCCGTGAATCTGATCGCGCCTCGATGCCTCGAGCACCTACCCTGTTACAGCGGTAGTAAATTAAAAGTGATCCCCATTCAAGATGTTGAGTATGTTTTTAGTGATTTAAGCGGTATTCATGTCGCCTGTATCAAGGGCAAAGTCCATACCCAACTTACCCTTAAAGTGCTGGAAGAAAAAACACCGCTAGTGCGTTGCCATCGCCAATATCTGATTTCACCCAAAGCCATTGCCGAAATAGAGCTGCTCGATACTGGCGCCGAAGTCACGACTCTGCTTGGCGACAAAGTGCCCGTTTCTCGCCGTTATTTAAAAAGTCTTAAGCAATTGTTCGGCTTCCAATAGCCCCATTGTTAACCACTAATGCGCGTATCTAAGCCGCTCGAGGCGGTTAATACTTATGAATGATATCCTCATACAACCGCTCGCCCCATTCTATTGCCGCTGAGTCAGCATTATCGACCTCTCACCCAGTTAACCCTGTTTTATGTAAACAACTTGTTTACACTCTGCACAACTCAAAATGGGGAGATAACTAAAATGATGTGGTTCCTACTCTGTGTCGGTCTATTGATCGGCGGCTACTTTATCTACGGTACCTTTGTCGAAAAGGTATTTGGTATCAACGAAAAACGTCAGACACCGGCTTTTACCCAAACCGACGGTGTGGACTATGTGCCTATGTCGAAAGGCAAAGTGTACTTAATCCAATTATTGAATATCGCGGGTGTGGGTCCAATCTTCGGTCCAATCCTCGGGGCGCTCTACGGTCCTTCAGCGATGTTGTGGATTGTGATCGGCTGTATCTTCGGAGGAGCTGTGCACGATTACTTCTCCGGTATGTTGTCGGTCCGTAATGGTGGTCAATCTGTACCAAACCTTGCCGGTAAGTATTTAGGCAAAAGTGCCAAGCACTTTATGAATGTGTTTGCCATCATTCTATTATTGCTCGTAGGTGTGGTGTTTATCTCTGCGCCAGCAGGCCTGTTAGGCAAGCTAACGGGTTGGGATGTTAGCATTTTTGTTGCGATTATCTTCGTTTACTACCTGATTGCCACTGTGGTACCTGTCGATAAAATTATCGGCCGTTTATATCCTTTCTTTGGCGCGCTGTTGTTCTTCATGTCATTTGGTTTAGCCTTTGCGATTATGTTTTCTAGCGAACATACGCTACTGCCCAATGTGCAAGCGGGCGACTTCTTCCAAAACTTAAACCCTAAAGATATGCCATTATGGCCTGCGCTGTTTATCACCATCGCTTGTGGTGCGATTTCAGGCTTCCACGCCACGCAATCACCACTGATGGCACGTTGCGTTGAAAACGAAAAGAATGGTCGTTTTGTGTTCTTTGGTGCCATGATCGGTGAAGGTATCATCGCCCTACTCTGGTGTGCGATTGCACTGTCTTACTTCCACGGCGTTGAAGGATTAAGCACAGGCATGGCGGGTAACCCTGCAAACGTCGTATACGAAGCATCAACTGGTCTATTAGGTGCTGTCGGTGGCTTTATGGCAATCCTTGGTGTGATCATTCTGCCAATTACTTCAGGCGATACGGCTTTCCGCTCTGCTCGTCTGATTTTGGCTGAATTCTTTAACATGCCGCAGGTGGCTTTACCTAAACGTTTAGTGTTAGCTATTCCATTGTTTGTGATTGGTGGCTTACTGACTCAAGTCGACTTCGGCGTGATCTGGCGCTACTTCGGTGTGGCTAACCAAGCGACTGCTGTATTAATGCTCTGGACGGCCTCTGCTTACCTACTGCGTCACAATAAACTGCACTGGATCACCACCATTCCAGCCATGTTTATGACCACAGTGGTTATCACCTTCCTACTTAACTCTGCAACTTTAGGTGCAGGCTTACCGATGACCTTATCCACCATCGCAGGGACTGTTTCAACGCTAGTCATCACAGGCTTACTGATTGTGAAAACCAAAGGCAAAGGTGAAGTTGATAGCGACAGCGAATTACCCGATGAAGCTTAATTTCTAACAATATTGATATACAAAGCAAACGGGCACTGATGAGTGCCCGTTTTTTTATCTATGATTTTAGTCAATCGGTATAATACTGGTATAATCCGATTATTGTTCACGGTAATTTATACAAAATGACTCAAGAAAATAACCCATTACACGGCATCAAACTGGAAACCATAGTCACACAACTCGTTGAGCACTATGGCTGGGAAGAACTCGGAGCTCGCATCAAGATCCGCTGTTTTACCGAAGATCCGAGTATCAAATCGAGTCTACGATTTTTAAGAAAAACCGATTGGGCACGGGAAAAAGTAGAATATTTATATTTAAAAACCAATAAACTGCCGTTGCCCGCAGCGAAAACATCCAATGCACCAGCGAAAACATCGGCCAAAAAACCTGCAAAACCAGCACAGAAACCAGCTCAGGCAAGTACGGCTACATCGACAGCCGCAACAGATGGCCAGATCAATAGCCATATCTGGGGCAAGCGCGACTAAATTTCGCGTGAATATTCAAACGCATATTCACAGGAACAGACAAAAATGCGCGGAATAATTAATTCAATTATCCCGCGCATTATTTTTAAGCCGTCTATCAGCTAGATTAGCGCCAATCCAATATCCTTCGGTGGGCAACCATGATTGGCAAGAGTCCCCTGCTAATCAAGCCAACGGCTAAGAATAAGCGTTTAAAACTTCACCTATTGGCTATTTTGTCTGCGGATAAGTGACGCGATAGATTGCCCCTGCATAATCATCCGACACGAGTAAACTGCCATCGGCCAATTCAGCAAAGGCCACTGGGCGACCAAAGGTTTGCTCGCCCTGCATAAAGCCAGTTAAAAATGGAGTGTATTTGACCACCTTGCCTTGCTCTATCGTCGCCACGGCCACTTTATAACCCGCTTTCTTAGTGCGATTCCATGAACCATGTTCGGCGACAAACAACTGCTGTTGATAGCCGCTAGGGAACTGTTTACCAAGATAAAAATGAATGCCTAGTGGCGCCACGTGAGCCCCTAAGGAGAGCGCAGGAGCGGTGTATTTGGCTGGATCTTTACCTTGGCCAAACTCAGGGTCAATAATTGTACCTGCATGCACATAGGGGAAGCCAAAGTGTTCACCCAAGTAACTGACCTTATTGATTTCGCAGGGAGGAATATCATCGCCCATCATGTCGCGGCCATTATCGCTAAACCAAAGGGTTTGAGTGCCAGGCTGAAAATCAAACCCGACCGAATTACGAACCCCTTGGGCAATGGTGGTTAATTTTTTAGTCTCCAGATTGAGTGAGAAAATACGTCCATAGCGTTCATTCTCCGCGCACATATTACAAGGCACGCCTACAGGAATGATTAACTCGCCAGTCGGTGAAACCCCTAGTACTTTCCAGCCATGGTGGGTTTCAGCTGGAAACCCATCAAAGACCACCTCAAATGTTGGTGAGTTTAAGTGGTTATCAATATCCTTGAAGCGAATGATGCGCTCCACTTCGGAGACATAGAGGTCGCCATCTTTGATCACCACACCAGATGGTAGCTTTAGTCCCGAGGCAACCAGAATTTTCTCATCGGCAACACCGTCCTGATTACGGTCGATAAGGGCATAAACATTCCCGGCCTTCATCGAGCCCGCATAGACAATGCCCTTTTCGGATACGGCAATTTCGCGCGCATTGTCAACATTATCTGCAAATAAACTCAGGTTAAAGCCTTCTGCAACGGTCAGTTTATCTAAAATATTTTTAGCCATCGCAGGCACACTTATTCCACTCAAAGCCAAAAATGCAGCGCATGTTATTTGTAGTTTACGAGCCATATCTTTCATATCCTTATCAGTCAAAAAGTGAACGACCTTAACCATTAATCCCCTAACCTATCCTAGATACGCCTTTTGCATCAAATAGGATGCTTAGCACTTAAGTTTTTTATCTCAAGGCCGATAATTCGATAAATAACCTTCAGGTACTTATGGAGCCTATCGTGAACATTAATGGATTAAATACGACCGCAAATAGCAGCGCCTTCAAATCTGTTTCCAGCGCTTATATCACCACAACGCCAACAGCTAGCTCAGCTTCTGAGAATTCGTCGGCAGAGACCGGCACGCAAGAAACGGTCAATATATCCAATGCCGGAAAACAAGCTCTCGCTACCGAAGTAGGCGCTTCCCTCAGAGGTCAAACCGCGGAAAAACGGCAACAGACGGAAAGTGCTGACAATGAAGAACCCAAATCTATCATCGACGAACAAATTAAGCGTCTGAAAGAGCAAATCAAAGCTTTGCAGGAGATGCTCACGAAACTGGAAGGAGATGATTCCGAGGCCGCGGCTCAGCAACGTAAGCTATTGCAGGAACAAATTATGCAACTCGGCAACCAAATTGCCGTGTTAATGGACCAGAAAATGCGCGATGCACAAAAAGCCGCAGGCTAAGCTGAGTACAGAATCATTTTCAATCTTGGTAGCTGTGAACTAGATTGGGAAACTAAACAATAAACGCCAAATATTTAACCCGTCACCGGTTCGATAACTGATGCCAATTCTATCTATGCCGAGGAGATCGCCGCCCAAAGGCTTAGAAAATGCCAGTGTGGCACCAAACTCATAGCTTCCGGAGACTATGGTTTCATCTTCAGCATCTTGGCTAAAATCCAGCTCGTTGAAGTACCAATAACCGACCGCAAATAATCTAGGTTGCATTTGGATATTCAACCATTGCCAGCGCGGCGAAAGGCCAATATCTACCCCAGTTTGCAATACCGCAAATTGGTCGGTTAATTTTCCTACCCGTTCACTGTAGCCCGCAAACCTTAACCTCGATACCCAGACGCTGTCTTCACCCGCGAGACTAAAATCATACAAGGTGCTTACACCTGAGGCTAAAATCGCCACATTCGCATCGGTCTCAAAATTTGTCCCAAAGCCCACATCCAAATAGGCTTCCATCCGCGTATTTGCCGTTGCCTGCCAATGGTGCTCAATGCCGGGCGTTATCGTCATGGTGCCAACTGACGATGGCAATTCGCCGTCGGTGATGTCTTTGGCTAAGTAGTCAAAAAAACCGAAGGATAAGGGTAAACGCAGCCAAGTCTGACTACTATCATCCTTCAAAAAATCAAAGTTTAACGGAATACTAACGACGGTGGCATTTTGCTCAGCAGCTCGATATACCCCTGTGCCAAGGTAACTGCCAAAGGCATAAACAGAGTTAGGATTATTTTTCCCATCAATCGGCGTTTCAGGGCTAATCTTCGAAAACGCTTGGGAAGATTGGGGGGCAAATGCTGCAATATCTTGCGGGTGACTGGAGTTGGAAACAGGCTCTGTCGACGCCAACAGCGGGAAAACAATTCCCATTGATAGCGCCGAAATGGAGCAGAGGTTGACGATAAACCGACTAAAAATGATATTCAATTTACGCAAACAGATCCTAATTTGCAGCCTAATCGGTAAATTTATTGCACTAAGAACTACTGTTCATCCGTAAAATGATACTCAGACATCATATGCCCAAGCTCAGTGGACTTAGTCTTTAAGTAAGCCTCATTATAGCGATTTTTACCGACTTGTAAGGGTACGCGCTCAACCACTTCGATGCCGATGTCTTTCATCGCTTTGACTTTGCGAGGGTTATTGGTCATTAAGCGTACATGCTTTACGCCAATCTGCTCAAGCATAGGCTGGATCATATCGTATTTACGCATGTCCGCAGGGAAACCTAACTGTTCATTCGCCTCAACCGTATTGGCGCCTTTATCCTGCAACTCATAGGCGCGGATCTTATTTAGCAGACCAATACCACGACCTTCCTGACGCAAATATAAGATAAACCCACTGCCGGTCTCGGCAATGTTTTGCATCGCGGTTTGCAGCTGGAATCCACAGTCACAGCGTAAGCTGAATAAGGCATCGCCCGTGAGACACTCAGAGTGAATACGGCCTAAAACAGGAGCATCGCTACTTAGGGTGCCAAATGTGAGGGCAACATGCTCTTTACCGGTTTCGGTATCTTCAAAACCGTGCATGGCAAAAACGCCCCAGGGAGTGGGTAATTTTGACGTCGCGACATATTTTATCGACATGACTTAACCTTAACGACAACTCTCATTCCATGAGACGGAAGGAACATCCATAAACAAAACAATGATTAGGTACTTAGCCTACGGCGCACCTATTCTAAAGTGTTTTCAGCAATCGCGAAATACTTTAGTAATTTAATCAACTACAAAACTAAGCTATTAACTGGGTGACTCATTCAGCTCAGTGGGTAATATGTCGAGCCAAGGCGCTGCAAAATAGATAAGTGTTCTATTTTGCAACTCATTGAATAACTTAGCAATGTAGCTTAAAATTTTGCTGGTGCAAAACCTGTTACTTCAGTCAAGCCCATTTCGCGCCCTAAAGCAGTCATTGGGTGCACAACAACTAAGCCTTTTACTGACTTTTTCAGTTGACCCATATCGGCTTGCTCGGCTTTGGTGAGGGCACGATGAAATGGCAAGTGCTGAATATCCACCCCTTGCTTTTGTAATAAACGCGACTGCTGCGTTTTTACGCTATTGATTTGCTTAGTAACAGCCTCAATCTCGCGTTTAAACTGCGCCACGATGACAACATCGCCACGTTGCTCTGCCGCCGCCAGTTTACGACGAAACTTATCTAACTTATCGTTTAGCTGCTGCAGTTCTTGCTTTAAATTCATTATGTTACCTTAAATTACTTTAGTGAGTCCCGACCGATATTGACCTAATTTTTGGCCTGTTTGTCTGGGTCACTGTGTCAAGGTGTGGGATTATAACAGCAAGTTAGCGATCCTCGTTACCGCTTTTATAAGAAACGGATCACCTGATTACTGCTACCCCGATATGGAAGGCTCGGATCTGCAAGATTTTGCTCGAATTTGCCATCTACCAGCACATCTACATATTCCAGCACCGCACGCTGTTTATCGCTCAATTCATTCCATACATAGCCCGTCCACAGCCAAATATCTTTACCGGGACATTCAGCTTTGACGCGCTTAACAAGCGCCAAAATCCCCTCAAGATTGGCGGGTAAAAGTGGATCGCCGCCAGAGAGTGATAAGCCACGGCGAACGATCCGCGTATCCTGCAAATCGGCGATGATATTATCTTCCATTGCCTTATCAAATAAATGGCCAGAGCGCACATCCCAAGTACTTTGATTATAGCAACCACGGCATTGGTGCTCACAGCCTGAAACAAATAAGGTGGCCCGAGTGCCTGGGCCGTTGACCACATCAACGGGATAATATTGCTGATAGTTCATTGTATAAGTCCAATACGAAATACAAGGAGCGCCAGACTGGCTAAAAATCAAAGCACAGTCCCATGCTAAGCGACTGTGCTGATATCAGTGTAACAAACACAACAAGGCAAAAATGTTACAAGTGTTTGATCCTACGCTTCACTTCTTCTTGCTTACCATGGTTGAACGGTCTGGCATCGGGACTGCCTAAGTAACCACACACACGGCGCGTAACAGACACTCGACTTGGCTCATGGTTGCCGCATTTAGGGCAAGTAAATCCTTTGCTAGTACAGCTAAATTCGCCGGTAAAACCACAATCATAACATTCGTCAATCGGCGTGTTAGTACCGTAGTAAGGTACACGGCTATAGCTGTAATCCCAGACATTTTCGAGCGCTTCAATATTGTGCTGCATATTAGGATATTCGCCGTAGCAAATAAAACCACCATTGGCGATGGCGGGATATGGCTGCTCAAAATCGATTTTATCGTAAGGATTCACGTGCTTTTCCACATCTAAATGGAAGCTATTGGTGTAATAGCCCTTATCGGTTACCCCCGCAACCACACCAAACTGGCGCGCATCGAGCTTACAAAAACGACTGCAGAGACTCTCACTTGGGGTGCTATACAGGCTGAATCCATAACCCGTTTCGGCCTTCCATGCGTCGGTAGCCGCTTTAAGGTGCGCAACAATCGCCACCGCTTTTTCACGAAGCTTAGCATCATCAAACACATGGGTTTCAGTGCCATAGAGCGCATTAATGGTTTCATGTAAACCGATATAACCTAATGAAATCGATGCCCGACCATTTTTAAAGATTTGGGCGATATCATCATCGGCACGCAAGCGCACGCCACAGGCACCTTCCATATACAAAATCGGCGCAACTCTGGCTTTCACTCCGTTTAACCGTTCGATACGCGTATCTAATGCGCGACGGGCAAGTAATAGCCGCTCATCCAGAATACGGTAGAACTCAGCCTCATCGCCATTCGCTTCTAGCGCAACACGTGGCAAGTTTAAGCTAACAACGCCAAGGTTATTGCGGCCTTCATGGACGAGTTCACCATTTTCTTTATAGGAACCTAAAAAGCTGCGGCAACCCATAGGCGTTTTAAACGAACCCGTCACTTTTTCCACTTGCTCATAGTTCAAAATATCTGGATACATGCGCATACTGGCGCATTTAAGGGCCATTTGTTTTACATCGTAATTGCAATCACCGACTTTGTGGTTAATACCATCACGGATGGCAAACACCAATTTAGGGAACACCGCTGTTTTACGATTTTTACCTAACCCCGCCATGCGTACTTTCAGCATCGATTGTTGAATTAAACGCGACTCCCACGAAGTACCTAGACCGAAACCAAAGGTCACAAACGGGGTTTGTCCATTAGCGGTATGTAAGGTATTCACCTCATATTCAAGGGATTGGAAAGCATCGTGGCATTCTTTTTCAGTCTGAGCAGTGGCATAGGCTTTAGCATCTTTAATCTGCCAGTTCAGTGCCACTTGATAATGTTTGTCATAACTCTTGGCCACAAAAGGCGCTAACACTTCATCAATACGATTAATCGTGGTGCCGCCATAGATATGGCTTGCCACTTGGGCAATAATTTGCGCCGTCACGGCCGTAGCGGTAGAGATCGATTTTGGGGTCTCAATTTCGGCATTGCCCATCTTAAAGCCATGGGTCAACATGCCTGCCAAATCAATCAACATACAGTTAAACATCGGGAAAAAGGGCGAGTAATCAAGATCGTGATAGTGGATCTCACCGATTTCGTGCGCAGCCACCACATCCTTAGGCAGAATATGGCTCTTGGCATAATGTTTAGCCACGATGCCCGCCAGCAGATCCCGTTGAGTTGGGATCACTTTAGAGTCTTTATTGGCGTTTTCATTTAACAGTGCGGCATTGCTCTGCTCGACTAAACCACGGATTTCAAGATTGAGCTTACTGGTAGCATCGCGGCAAATGTCTCTGTCGTGACGATATTCAATATAGACCCGTGCCAATGATTTATAAGGGCCTTCCATCAATAGGTTTTCAACCGCATCCTGTAGATGGTGGATTTCAACTTCTGCCATATTCGCCACTCGTTCTCTCACACAAGCGGCTACCGTCGCGGCATAATCTGCGTCCTCTATCCCAACCGAGTTTGCAGCAGCGACCACTGCATCTCTTATCCTTGTTTCATCAAAAGGTGTGCGGCAACCATCCCGCTTGATCACGACTGGCATTGTTTAATTCCTCTCCATCCCGATTAAAATTAACACTATATATAGTGATTAAATAATCTATCAACACAATATGTAGGCAATTAAGCGGCATCGACACCTAAAATTCCATGATCCAGATCATGATTTATCGGATGGATAAAAAGAACAAATAAGAACTGCTGCCAAACCCAATGATCTCAGTTTTAGGCCTTGACCTTGATGCTAAAGCAAGATAGTAGACGCAGGAAATGGCGCTAATAATGACAAAAGACTCTGACCCAAAAGCCAAAGTCTATTGTTTTTGAAAGAATATTGTAAATAAGACTAGCGCTTAGCTAAGGCAAGATAACTGCTCAATTGTCCCAACGCCGATTGCTGCATCCCCATGGATGAAGCCACCTGCATCGTTGATTTAAGTCCCTGCCATAACTGTTTTTGACTATCGCTCATGGTGGGGTTGCTATTCAAATAATCCGTTAATTGACCAAACACTTTAGTCGCCTTTTGTGCCAGCACTGGCGACTGGGCATCATCCATGTTTTTTAACACATTTTTAGCATCTACTAACGTGTTGATCATCGGGCTATTAGGCGATTTTTCAGCCAAAGACTTTAGCTCATCATCGATAAAATCCTGCAAAGACTGCTTATTGGTACTTTGGCTTGGCAAACTAATGCCGTTTTGCGAGAGCCGTTCCACCTGTGCATCGGAAAGAATACCGTCTTTTTGTAACCGCGAGACTAAAGCGGGTATCTCAGCCACACTAAATTTGCCATCAGCAAAAAAGTCTTTCGACATGGCCTGAATTTTTTGTGCTCGCAGTGCCCGTGGTGACAGCGCTATCTCCTCACTCGGTTTAGTATCAACCTTAGGGGGTTCTTTGGCTGAGGAGTTTGACTCCGTACTCGATTCAGTTTTACCTGTCTCCGTCTTTTTGCTATTCAGGCCATAAGCTTCAGCGGCACTGCTACGATTTAGATTAAGGGCATTTAAAAGAGAATTCATCGTCAATAATTCGGCGTCTAATACTGATTAATGGTGTTAAAGCAAAAACTAAGCCAATCAAGCAGTAAGTAGTGTCACATCGTAATTAACAGATAAATTCATCCTGACATTTTTAGCCTTTCCAGATCGCAGCTTCAATTAAATGTGCCACTTTTGCCACGGCAGCTTCACCTGCTGCAATGGCTTCAGCTGCTCGGTGGAACTCCATGGTGCCGATATTCGCGACTTCGGGTACAACACAGATATCGGGAGGGTCACCCATTAAACGCGCCCGTTTATGCCGCTGCTCTAAAATACTCATCGACTGGGACATCACCGCAATCATACCGGGATTAGATTTAGTCCCTAGGGAAAACTTATCGGTTAAGCTACCGACATATTCTCGCCCGCGGGCGAATAAATCCATAAAACCCGTTTCTTGGCGCGCGGGCATTTGGGTTTCATCTTTAGATGCCCGATGGCTGGTCATATTAACGGGTAAAACTTGTAATCGACCGGTATGAAAACCTTGTAAATCAACGGCAATGACAATATCTACCCCCATAGCACGGCTCACCGAAACGGGGACAGGATTAACAACTGCACCATCCACCAACCAACGCTCACCTTGACGGACAGGCGCTAATATCCCAGGCATAGAGCAAGAGGCCCGTACGGCTTGGCGTAAATCACCATGGCGAAACCAGATTTCCTGACCTGAATACAGATCCGTAGCAATGGCCGCAAAGGGACGCTCTAAATCCTCGATATTGATATCACCAATCCGCGATTGCAGCACATCGAATACTTTTTCGCCGCCAATTAGCCCACCTTTACGCCAACGAATGTCCATCAGTCCCAACACATCCCAACTAGAGAAGCTGCGCACCCACTCTTCAAGTTCCGCTAAATGATTATGAGCATAAGCAGCGCCAACAAGGGCGCCGATTGAGCATCCAGCGACCTTATCGGGTTTAATTCCCATGGCGGCGAGTCCATTGAGTACGCCAATATGCGCCCAACCTTTGGCTGCACCACTGCCTAAGGCAATACCGATCGTCGGAGTTGTCCCCTTACTCATACTAAATTCCCTTAATAAATCGATGATTTAAAGAAGCGCTATGACGTGAAAAAGCTAAATTCCAGCCAAAGTGTTGTCAATCATTAGACAACATAAACCGTTATGCTAGCCAGTCATTAGATACATTTATATGGTTTACGCTCGGCCTTATCCCCTTGCCATACTCAAGGGCAGAGAGTAACCACATCGTCGCTTGATATCCTGTAAGTTCATAGCCAATTTGGCTAAACATAGCACTCGGGGCAAATATCGAGCGTGACACAAGCCAAGCAAATAAGTGGCTATTTAGATGATTACGCAAGATTATGCCCAATCAAGATAGCTGACCATAGTGATTTAGCGCTATAATCTGCCCTCACTCAGATTTAGGGGATATACCTTTGCAGTTTACTGATTTTTCTCTGGACCAGCGTCTGTTACAAAGCTTAAAGCACATGGGGATTGCAACCCCAACCGCCATCCAGGAACAAGCATTACCTATCGCATTGGCAGGTAAAGATTTAATGGCATCATCAAAGACTGGGTCAGGTAAGACCTTGGCATTTTTGCTGCCCGCATTGCAAAGGGTTATCTCCACTCGCGCCCTCAGTAAGCGCGACCCTAGAGTATTAATTTTATTACCGACCCGCGAATTAGCCCATCAGGTGTACAGTCAGTTACGCTTATTGGTGGCCAATACCCAATATAAAGCGATTAGTATATTGGGCGGTGAAAACTTTAACGATCAGGCTAAAGCGCTGGCAAAAGAGCCGCATTTTATTGTGGCAACGCCAGGCCGAATCGCTGATCACTTAGAACAAAAAAACTTATTCCTCAATGGATTAGAGTTGTTAGTTTTGGACGAAGCCGACCGTATGTTGGATTTAGGCTTTGCGCCACAGTTAAAAGCTATCAACGAGGCGGCCGATCATAAACGTCGTCAGACCTTAATGTTTTCAGCAACCTTAGATCATAGTGAAATCAATGAGATTGCGGCGGCATTACTTAAAAATCCATTACATGTGGCAATCGGCACGGCCCACAGTGAACATCAGGATATTTCGCAGCGAATTTATCTGTGTGATCATTTAGATCATAAAGAAGCCCTACTCAGTCGTTTACTGACGGATGAATCGCACAAGCAAGTGATTATTTTTACCGCCACCCGTGCTGATACAGAGCGGTTAGCCGCTAAGCTCTCGGCTCAAGGTTTTGCAACCGCCGCCTTAAGTGGTGAGTTAAAACAAACGGCGCGTAACCAGATCATGGACCAATTTGCCCGTGGTCAGCAGCAAATATTGGTGACCACAGATGTGGCATCCCGTGGTTTAGACTTACTGAATGTATCCTTAGTCATTAACTTCGACATGCCCAAATTTGCCGAAGAATATGTTCATCGCATTGGCCGCACTGGCCGCGCGGGCGCCAAAGGTGACGCAATCTCCTTAGTTGGTCCTAAGGATTGGGATAACTTTAAAAAAGTACAACTTTTTTTAAGAAAAACCTTCGAAATCAGTGTAATTAAAGGGCTTGAAGCTAAATTTAGTGGTTTAAAAGATAAGCCAAAGTCCGTCGCGACTAAAGGTGTGGTAAAGGCAAACACCAAAGCCAAATCTAAACCTAAGTCGCACCTTGTTAAAGCAGCGCCATCCCGTGATAAACGCTTTATCACGGGTATTGATGTCGGTGATGCGCCAATGCGCAAAAAACCTGCGGCACAACTGCTACAAGATAATGACTACGAGATCTAAAAATAACGCAAAAGATAGCTCAAGTCCGTGAAACTTGAGCGCTCAAAATGAGTGACTCGCTGGAGCGATTTTTCCGGCGATACATAAGTAATTTGAAATAGTTAAAGGTGTAACATGCGAATTTGTGGTGTTGAATTAAAAGGTGGCGAAGCCATCATCAGTCTGCTCAGTTACGAAGGTGAAACCTTCAACGTACCCAGCTGCCGTAAAGTGTCTTTTAGCATTGCACAGTCGGCATCGACGGAGGCAATTCGTGAGTTTCACTTTGCTTTCCATAAGTTGATGGAAGATTATAAGATCGATGAAATTGTAATTATTGAGCGTGAGCAAAAAGGCAAACTGGCTGGTTCTGCTACTAGCTTCAAACTCGAAGCCGCAATTCAATTAGGCGAGCTGCCTGTAACCTTGCTATCTCCAGTGGCGATCAAGGAACAAAATAAGCGCAATCCACCTCAGGTAGACTTTGATAGCTTAGATCTGAAACGCTTCCAACAACCCGCCTTTGAGGCTGCCTACGCTCAGCAAAATCGCCATATTTTTGGTAAAGCTTAAGTGCTCTTGCTTGGCGCTATCACTTAGCGCCAAGCCTCTTACATGTCGCAAGCATCATGCAAAACCTAAAATATGTCAGTGGTTATAGCCTAGATATCCAACGCCAAGTTGAACAGCTTTTACAAAGTGGCAAGCTTGGGGAAGTATTGCTTCGCCGTCATCCGCACATTCATCAGATCCGCAGCGATAAAGCCCTCTACGACTATACCCAAGGGATAAAAAATCAGTTTTTACGCCAATCCTCTCCCCTATCGAAAGTGATCTTTGATGACAAAATTAGCATGAGTCATCATGCACTTGGCTTACATTCCTACGTCTCTAGAGTGCAAGGTAACAAAATCAAAGCGAAGAATGAAATTCGTATATCTTCTCGCTTAAAACGTGTACCTGAACCTTTGTTACGAATGGTAGTGGTGCACGAACTCGCCCACCTAAAAGAGAAGGATCACAATAAAGCTTTTTATAATCTGTGTACTTATATGGAACCAGATTACCACCAATTTGAATTTGATCTGCGCTTACTGCTGACCTGTATTGATGCCAATCAATCCCCTTATATCGCGCACTCAATAGACTCAGTTTGAGTACTTATTTTTATTGCCCCAAGAGTTGACTGATAATAGTTTTCATTTAGAATAGTCATGTATTATCTGTCACGTACTTAGGCTGTATGAAAACGCAAAATATTGGTAGAAAGCTAGAAAAATGGTGTAAGAAACAAGCCAAGAAACTGCAAAAGCAACAGGCAACATTATCCTATGCGGCATCAGTTAACTATGCTGCAAAATCATCTTTCTCAGCGGAACCAATAAAACAGACGACTGCGGCCAAAAGTAAAAAAGCACAACGCAAGCACTTAAATCAATTATTGGCTGAGTATATTACCAAACAACACATTCAAGATCTTGATAAAGCAGCCCGTAAGCAGCAATTAAAATTAGCCAAAGCGCATTTTAATGCCGCAAATGATGCACAATTTTTATCCTTTGCAGCCATCAAACGTATTTCCCCCTTACCGACAGAGCGAAGCTTTGCACTTCGTCCTTATAAAAAGTCTCCCTGTGGAGGATGTCCTGCATTAAAGGGGCGTCTATGTAAATGTGCGTTAAAAGCGATGCAGAAACGCCAGGCAAGTTAATATTGTTTATCGATCTTGATTAAATAAATTTGAAGATATCTCAAAGTAAGAGTGGTTAGATATTTTCTGCTAGCTATCTTCGCTATTCACACGTCATTCAATCAATACCTGTACGCTCACTAAAGCCTAAAGTGGCTCGATTTATTATTTTAAATACCGATAACAAGGGCGAAATTTAATCAAATTTAAGCAAGCAGTCTTATCCAAGCATATGCAGCTAAACAACAAACCCAACAAAAAGCCTGACAAATACACCACTCAAATCATTTAGTTGCTGAGGCACACTCAATAGAAATAAAAACGCCGATGAATCAGTATTCATCGGCGTTTTTATACTCAGAACGGGACAAACGAAAATGAATTAACCTAAATTCATCAACGACTGACGACTATTGACCATATTCGTAAAGCTACGCAATTCTTGGTTTGCTAATTGGCTTGCCATAGGAATATCGGCTTTCATTGGATCGACGGGTTTACCGTTCACATGGAATTCATAATGTAAATGCGGACCAGTTGAACGCCCAGTATTACCAGATAAAGCAATCACTTGGCCACGTGTGACTCTCTGGCCTTTACGCACTAATGCCTTTGAAAGGTGTAAATAACGGGTGCTATATTTACCACCATGTTCAATCACAATATATTTACCTGCAAATTGGTGATCCGTTACTAAACTCACCACGCCATCACCAGGCGCTATAACCTTAGTACCAATAGGGACAGAAAAATCAGTACCATTATGGGGGGAAATACGGCCAGTGATCGGATGTTTACGAGCAGGGTTAAAACGTGAACTCATGCGAGGCTGTTTAGCCAATGGAATACGCTGGAAAGCACGCACTAAACTGCGCCCTTTTGCATCATAATAACTGCCATCGGTATGCTGAAAGGCACTGATTTCTGAACGCCCAGTTTTAATACTAACGCCTAATATTTGGCTGCTACCAGTTGCTTCACCTTCAACATATTGATCATTTACCAAAACAGAAAATTTATCTCCTGCATGTAAATCCCGTGCAAAATTCACTTTTTCTTTGAGTAAATCTTCAATCCGCTGAATATCAGCTGCCGCTAAGCCCATTTTTTGAGCCGATACGTAAAATGAGCCTTTAATATCACCAGTAATAATGCGGTTTTGCCAAACGCCTTCAACGTTAATTTCTTCAACGTTGAAGCTACCATCTTCATAACGAGTAAATACGACTTGGCGTGCGGCGTTAAAATAAAGCTCCAACTTTTGCAGTTGGCCATCATTATCGAGCCAAAACTGAATCCGGTTCCCAGGCAGTAAGGTATCGAGTGCCAAAATATTTAAATCGGCCTCTAGTACTTTATACATCGTTAGCTGGTCAACACCCGCCTTAGAGAATAAAGCGCTTAGAGTATCACCGGAGGCAATAACACGCTCAAAATCAGGGGTATTGTCAATAACAGTGGTAGAGTCAACAGGCTCAGAAACTTGCGGTAAAACAGTTTCAATGTCGAGAGCTACGGGAATTCGTTGTGCTGTGGGTACGACATGATTAGCATTCGGCATTAACATCGCCGCACCGATCAATAAACCACCTACGAGGAGAATATTTTTATGGGCTGAAGATAAATTCTGCAAACGAATTTGCGGAAAATTAGCCAAATTGGGTTTGCCTGTCTGCAACGCTTTCACCTTTTGTTATCGTTTTTGCGTTATATTTTTGAACCAGTCCCGCCTAGGGAAGCCCGAATTTTCCCAACTTATCCCAAAAAACCGATTATGACAAACGCTATTTTGCACTTTAACAGCACTATTTCCCAAAAACATGCGTCAGTTGGCACTTTAAATCAATTGTGCGTTCTGTATCCAGATGTTAAACAGCACAAAATAATGTCTTCCATCACAATAAAAACAATAAGTTAAATAAACAATTAATCCCTTTAACTGACACTAAGGCAAAATCACCTTGATTTCGCTCCCATGGGAGGTTTTCAACAGATCTATTCGAGTGTTTATCTGCTCTTTCATCTCAGAAACATGAGATATCACGCCGATCATCCTACCCGCAGATTGCAAATCCATTAAGGTACGGATGGCAAGTTCAAGGGAATCCTGATCTAGGCTGCCAAAACCTTCGTCGATAAATAACGTATCAAGTTTTATCCCACCGGCGTAGGCTTGCACCACGTCTGATAAACCCAGCGCCATAGATAAAGCTGCCATAAAACTCTCCCCACCACTTAAGGTCGCCACGGGACGCACTTTTGCGGTGTAAGCATCTTCGACTTCAAGCTCAAGCCCTGATGCCTTATTTCCCTTCGCTCTGTCTTCTTTACGCAGTAATCGATAACGACCTTTACTCATCAGGTGTAATCTCTGAGTTGCTGCGAGTAAAACATCATCGAGTAATACGCTTAATACAAAACGTTGCAGAGAAATCTTGTTGCCGGTATTGCCATTGGCCACATCGGCCAAGGTGCCAATAATGGCGTATTCACCCTCAAGGGCTTTCGCTTTTTGATCGACAATACTGAGCTGTATTTGAGTTTGTTTAAGCAAAGAGAACCGTGTATTAAGTTGGCTCCATGTAGCTTCAGCGAGATTAAGTTGTTGGTGCTTTTCTGCAAGCATGGCTTCTAGGGCATCAAGGTCGGGCACGCTGACATCACTAAGCTCAGTTCTTAGCTGATCAAGCTGTGATTGATTTAAGGCGCACTGTCGATGATAGGTTTCAATACGCTCGCCCAACGCTTGAATTTGTTCATCGGCTGATAATGCCGCCCTTAATGCGTCCCTATCAGTAAAACCCGCTAAATGCAGTTGTGAGTTAAGCTCGCCCAAAGCCAAAGCCTGCTGCTCATCTGCGCTATGGCAGCGTTGTATCGCAGCCCCTAGCGCCGTTTGCGCCGCCACACAATGCTCAGATGCCTGCTTTAGTGAGTTTCTAAGAGCATGAATCTGCTCACGAGTGTTCTCAAGCTGCCGTTGATTATTATTAATCGCTTGATTTAACGCAGTAAGCGAGCGGTATTCGTCAGGGATCCGAAGCGCCTTTTCCGCTAATTGAACGGATAGACGCGCCACTTCACCTTCTTGTTGATGATAGCGCTCACGCTCAAGCTCTAATTGTTGCGTCAATACTAACTCTTGCTGCTGCAACGCTTTGATTTGCTGCTGTAACTGCTGCAATGCTTGGGTGGCGACTTCAGCTTGTTTTGCTTGGTGTGTTAATTCCTCAAGCCGATGGACATGCGATTCAAGTGGGGACTCAACCGTATCCCCCAGCGAGGAGGCCAGTTCATTTGCCTGCGACTGCTGTGCTTCTAACTGTTTTTGTAGCCCCCGATACTCTGCCCTCGCTTTGCTGAGCTGTTCGAGTGCATTCACCTCGGCATCCTGCGCAGCTTGCAGCTGTGCGTCCGTTGGTAAATGATCATGACTGGTTGCAGGATGAGGATGCTCGATACTGCCGCAAACTGGGCAGGGTTCATCGAGTTTGAGTTCCCTCGCTAAAATGGCTGCTTGACCTTGAAACCAGTTGAGCTGTAAAGACTTATAGTCACTTAGCGCTGCCTGATGCTGCGCGTTCAGCATCTTTCCTTGTAATCCTGCTTGTATAAGCGCCTCTTCGGTTTGTGCAACTTTGGCGCAGATTTGTTGCCATTGTTTGAACAACTCAAGTAAGTGGCGCTGTTGCTGCAAGGCTTGTGCGGTCGCGAGTTGACGCTCACTTTGCTGTTGTAATGCTGGCAATTGATTTTCATAGGTGCTGCGCTGATCAACTAAGCTTACAAGCGCCGTCTTAGTCTCTTGCCCCTGCTCTTTGGTTTGTTGCAGTATCTCTTTTGCCTGCGATAAAGCTTGTTCAAGGCTAGAAAATTCTGCCAACTGCGGTACTAACGTGCTGAGTTGATTATGTTGTTGATCAAAATCGCGCAGCTGTTGTTCAAGGGGAATAAGTTCCTGCGCTTCGATCTCAGCTTTGGCAAGCGCAAGCTTTGCCGCTTCAAGTACCATCTGGGCATGGCTGCGCTGATCATTAGCAATTGTCGCTTCCTGCTCCCTCGATAACGCATTATCCAATAAGGGCTTAAGACGCTGCGCTTGTTTTGCCACATTCAGGCGAGCCGTTTGCGCTGCAATATCAGCTTGCTGTTCATGAAGCAAAGTGGCTTGGGATTCTAATTCACTTAAACGAGCAAATTCAGCAAACCGTTGCTGCGCACTGTCATGCTGTTTTAACGCCTGTAGATGCGCCGCCGTGCTACGTTCTTTCGCGGCGATAGCGGCCGCCAATTCGGGTTCTATTCGACTAAATTCAGCGGCAAGCTCGTCGTCACTCGCTAGCTCCGCGGTTTGTAGAATGCCATCGCGACGCGCACGCTGCTCTTTAACCAAGCCGCGGATATCGGCCGCCTTCGCCTTTAAGATATCTTCAATACGTTTATAGATATGGGTTTGAAATAATTGACTAAAAATTTGCTCACGCGCCTTGGAGTCAGCCATGAGTAATTCACGAAACTTCCCCTGTGGCAGCACCATAACCTGACGAAATTGTTCTACGTCTAAGCCCGTTAACGCTTCAATTTCAGCCGTTGCATCTGAGACTTTACTGGCGACTAATAGGGTTTCAGTACCATCGGGAGCGATCTTAAACAGCTGCGCCTCGCTCTTTTGGACTGTCGAACCCTCGCCATTCTTTTTGAGTCTGTCCTGTTCGGGCACTCGGCGAATACGATAAGCAGTGTTACCCAATTTAAAACTAAAGGTCACTTCAGTAAGCAGATTATCATCGGCCATATCGCAGCGCATTTGGCTGCCTTCACGCTCATTGCCGGTGGTTTTTCCATACAACGCAAAGCAGATACCATCGAGCAGAGTCGTTTTACCCGCGCCAGTTGGCCCGTTGATCAAAAATAACGGATTATCACCAAGTTCAGTAAAATCAATGGTCTGAGTCGAAGCAAACGGGCCAAAAGCCGACATGGAAAGTTGTAGTGGCTTCATTCTGCCTGCTCCTCTTTTACGTCACGATGTGTTTCGCTGCGTTCAAGTTCGTCTCGATGAAGCTGGGTTAGGATATCCTCCATCACCGCCTGCTGCGCCGGCGTTAATTCATCCCCCGAGACTTGGGCAAAAAAGTCACGGAACATGGCCATTTCACCTTTTTTTATATGATCTCGATTGAGCACCACCGCCTGATCGCCCGCCATCAATCCGGTGCGTTCTAAATGCAGCACATTGGGATAAACACTGCGCAGTTTGCCCATGGCATCTAAAATGGCGTGCTTATCGAGAAGTCTCACCATCAGATAATCCTCACGACTGGTATCGGTTTTCCCTGCTTCTAGCAACTTTGCCAATTCCCCTTCAATAATCCGCACATCACGTAGCGCAGTTAAGGGTAAGAGTTGGATTTGAGCGGGAGATTGCGCAGCGATATCCACTAAGGTGACAGACTTATGCTGGTGTTGCTCACTAAAGGAATACTTTAGGATTGAGCCGGAGTAACGTATCTGTTCGCAGCCTTTATATTGCGGACCATGTAAATGCCCTAGGGCGACATAGTTAAAGTCACTAAACAGCCGTGGGGAAATTTTATCCGCGCCGCCGATACTTAATGGCCGTTCGGATTCAGACTCGCTGCCACCATCCAAAAAGCAATGACTCACCACCACTTTAGGTAAACCTTGGCTATCATGGGAGCGGACCTGTTCTAGCAATAACGCCATCGCCTCTTCATGGCTCGATACGCTAAGGCCTTTGGCATCAGTTTCAAACACTTGGCGCACGGTAGCAGGTTCAGCGTAAGGCAGCGGATAAAAGTAAGCGTCGCCACTGGCACTGGTTAAACGAGTAGGCACTAATTCGGCCTGTAGCGGCCCAATAATATGTAAACCACTGGCAGCCATTTGTTTAGCAGCAAATCCCAAACGCTCATGGCCATCGTGATTGCCAGCAATCATCAGCACTTGTATACCCAATTGGTTAATAAGGCGATTAAGCACATCATTAAGCAAAGCGACGGCACTGGCGGGTGGAATCGATCTATCGTAAATGTCCCCCGCAATAATCACCGCATCAACACTGTGCTGCTGCGCCAATGCAACAATTTGATCAAGTACATAGGCCTGATCATCCAGTAATGATTGATTATGTAACTGACGGCCAATATGCCAGTCTGAGGTGTGAATAAATCGCATTATTGCTAAACCTTAATGGATGCTAAGCCAACGCTATGGCGCGGAATGCTTGTCGTTAAGTTATTTGTCAAAGCTGCTTGTCGGATAACCTCGCCCAATGACTCGCCAATAAACCCTAAAAACACTTTAAAAAATGCTAGGTTATCCTAAAAAATGCCGCTGAGTATAGTCAATACAATGGGAGTGGAGAGATTTACAGCAAAGAGGTCGAAGACTGCGCTAACAGATCACCATTAGCGCAAATAAGGTCAGTGCTCAGCTTGAAGAAAGTTGATCCGTACCAAAATCATCATCAAAACAGTTGGTATTGGCTGGCGAGCAATTTCACACTCATGGCCAGTGACATGGTCACTACTAAGGGCTTAATGATCTTTGTGCCCTTAGTGACCACTAAACGTGATCCTAAGGTTGCCCCAATGGCTTGGCCCGCTAACATCACTAAGCCGAGTAACCAAATGACTTTTCCGCCAAGGGCGAAAAAAATCAGCGAGGCAATATTGGTCGAAAAATTCAGCACCTTTGCGTGAGCCGTCGCTTTAGCGAGGCCAAAACCCGCAAGGGTAACAAACGCCAACGCAAAAAAGCTGCCAGTCCCCGGACCAAAAAAGCCATCATACAAGCCCACACCTAACGCGGCAGTAAAAGCAAAGGCGGTAGGGGTTAAGACTTGGTGGCGATCATCTTCCGAAATCTTTTTCGAGAACAAAAAGTAGCAACCAATGGCGAGGATTAAAAACGGCAATACTAACTCAAGGATTTTGGTATCCACTAACTGCACCAACACTGTACCTAACGCCGCACCGACAAAGGCACAAAACAGCGCGAGTTTGACAGTTTTGAGATCAACCAATCCCTTACGAACAAAGTACAAGCTCGCAAAAAAGCTGCCACCGCAGGCCTGTAACTTGTTAGTGCCAAGGGCGACCGCTGGCGGTAACCCAGCCCACATTAACGCAGGAATGGTCAGTAATCCCCCACCTCCAGCAATAGAGTCGATAAAGCCCGCTACCATAGCCACGCCAAACAGTAATGCTGCAACTTGTAGAGTTAATTCAAATTCCATGATTTTTATAATTGAGTTATAGGAGCTAAGGCTTCGCATTAGACTGCGTTTGCCTTATAAATGCAAAGGAGTTATTGTCGCGCTAGCGTGAGCAAAGCTCACACTAAACCGTTTGTTAAACACCTTGATTTGGATATGAATATGTTTACTAGCTTGCCACCGCTCAATGCATTGCGGGCATTCGAGTCTGCTGCTCGCTTACAGAGTATGACGCTGGCGAGCAAAGAACTGCACGTCACCCATGGCGCAATCAGTAAACAAATCAGGGTATTAGAAGATTTTTTAGGTTTCGCCCTCTTTGTTAGGCTACATAAAAAAGTCGAACTCACTGACGAAGCCAAGCGTTACTTCCCCCACGTACAAGCGGCGCTGCAAACCCTATCGAGCGCCACCGCCGATTTGCGTAGCCAAGGTTCTCGGCCACAAACCTTAGCCATCAATGTATTACCAAGTTTAACCATCAACTGGTTAATCCCTCGTATGGAGCAATTTAAGTCGCGTTATCCACATTTATATGTGGATCTCTCGATAGGTGACTTTGCCGTTGACTTCAGCCAAGGGCGCTACGACATCGCGATCCGCAGTAGTACCAAGCTGCCCAAGGGAGTGAATTACATCAAACTCATGGATGAAGATCTGTGCTTAGTTTGTGCGCCGTCATTGGCCCCAAAACTGAAATGTATTGAGGATATTAATCATGTCACCTTACTCAAACACACCACTCGCCCAGAACTTTGGGATTATTGGGCTGAAAAGGTAGGCTTAACACTCACGCAAGAGCAAACCTTTGGCGTGGAGCATTTTTACATGTTGAGTCAGGCAGCTGCCAGTGGCATGGGCGCGGCGCTGATCCCACGCTTTTTTATTGAAGAACAATTAGCTAATGGCAGTTTAGTCATCCCCTTTCATGCACCGTTTACCAGCCCATACGTTTATTACCTACTCACACCTAAATCCCCAAGCTTGCCGTTAAAAGTGCAAGCATTTATCGAGTGGATGCTCAACCTCTTCGCTCCTTATCGCAATGCATGCTAAAAACTAAAAACCACCCGAAGGTGGTTTTTACGTCAGTCATAGTAACCACGTTACATGGTTGCCATTGTCCAGTAATCGAGACGCTTTTGAGGATCAGCCAGTAAGTTTTTACACTCTTCTTTATATTTCCCCATCAATACCCCGAGATTACTAGAGCCACCCAGGCTTTGTATTTGACGAGCTTTGGCATCGGCAACGGCTTGGGTCACCTCGGCTTCTGACTGGTATTTCTTCGCCAGATTTTCGGCTTCAACTTTAGACGCTTTTAAGCGTTCACCCACCGCTTGCATTTGTGGGGCATTCATGGCGCCAATCGCTTCAGAGCTAATTTGATAATAGGCTGCACATTCTATGGCTTCTTTAGCCAGAGCCTGTTGGGCTTCATCCGCAAACACGCTGTGGCTCATCGTCAGCATAAGACCTGCAATAGCAAAAGCTTTTAACATTGATATTGTCCTTTTTATTAGTAATTAAGAGTAAGCGACTTAAGCTAAGGATTTAGCTCAAGTTCATAGGTTACAAATTGTTGATCGCGCACAAACCCAAGTGCTTCATAAAGCCCTTGGGCGCGTAAATTCTCTTTTTGGGTTTCGAGCACTAAATAACGTGCTCCTTGGCTACGAGCATAGTCTGCTGCCCGTTGTACCAGCGCCCGACCTAGCCCGACACATCGCGCATGCTGCGTGACAAATACATCATTCAGAATAAAAATCGGCGCTAAATTAAGGGATGAAAAACTGGGACATAACTGCACAAACCCCAAGCCTAAACCTTGAGGTGAGCGCGCAAAAAAAATCACCGATGACCCTTCATGCAAACGAGTTCGGATAAACAGCTCACCTGCCTCTACATCATCCTTACAGCCATAAAACTGCCGATACTCATTAAATAAAGGAGCAATATCATGACTGTGGGACTCATTAGCTTGAATGATTCTATTTGCCATCGGCTTAACCAACCTTAAGTCCATATCCATATTGACGTCTTATCAAGCTATATCTACTCATATTAGATATGCGCGATACGCATCCATCATTCCTTACACTACCAGTCGCTGTTGTAAGCGAAAGATTAAATGATGTTTCACCGTCGCCCACTCAGAATCAATAATGGAATAAACCACAGTGTCCCGAATGGTGCCATCCTTAAGAATTTTATTATTCCGTAAAACCCCATCTTGCTTGGCTCCTAAACGAGCGATGGCTTGGCGCGAAGCTTGATTGTGCCAATGGGTTCTAAACTCCACCGCAATGGCCTCAAGGGTTTCGAAGGCAAAGGTGAGTAGTAGCAATTTAGCCTCGGTATTAATACCTGTGCGCTGGGCGCGCTTAGCATACCAAGTGTAACCAATCTCTAAATGGCGGTGTTCACGCTCCCAATGGCAAATGCGCGTACAACCTACAATCTCACCAGAAACTTTGTCTCGCACCGCAAAGGGAAAACTTTCCCCACGGGATTTTTCAGCTAAGGCTTTCATTACATAAGCTTTCATCTCACTCGGCTCAGGCACACTGGTAAACCATAAACGCCACAGTTCACCATCGGTGACCGCTAAGCTAAGTGCCGCCACATGGGATAACGACAAAGGCTCTAGAACGACATATTCACCATTTAAACACGCTGAAAGATCATCATTGCCCATTATCTCGTCTCCATTAACGCGGTAAAAAGTGTGCTATTGCGCACACTTTTTACTAGCCTATCATTTATATAAAATAAAAAAACCTCTATTTTCAACATGATTATATAAATTTTATTCCGGACAATAGCTAAGTTTCTCTTAAGCTTCACCGTTGAAAATGACAGGTTAATGAATCGGTGCATAAGCCTGCCATGGTTTAGCACATGGCACGCTGTAGCCTAGGGCTCCAGCCTATTTATATCGTGTAAATATAAGGCCGACCAACACATCTATGTATTTAGAGCGTGGTTGACGTTTCGAGATTAAATTTTGTTCGTTCTGGCAAGCACGTGCTCGCGAAACGAGGAATGATGTGTAGTTATTCTACTCAAATGACGAGCGGCTCTTATGACAGAAAGTAAGAGCAAGGGCTTGCCAGACGAACCCTTCGGGCAGCATTTGGCTGACGTTTCTGCTGCGTTATCGTCCGTTTATGTAGAATAACTACACTGCACGGACTTTGCCTTGCATAAACGCCAACCAAATTGCTGCAAAAATAACCCTGAAACGTCAACACGCCCGAGTTGGCCTTTTGATGTATCCCACTCGCTTTAGCAGGCGCGATAACCTTACACTATGGGTTAATACTATATTTTTCGTTTTATTCTATTAGCCGAGTACGGCAAGTAGTATCCCTGCAGCGACCGCAGAACCTAGCACGCCAGCAACGTTCGGTCCCATAGCATGCATTAATAGAAAGTTATGCTGATTAGCCTCTAATCCCACTTTATTCACTACCCTTGCAGCCATAGGCACAGCCGATACTCCTGCCGCCCCAATCAGCGGATTAACCTTACCGCCGGATAACTTACACATCAGTTTTGCCATCAACACTCCTGCGGCAGTACCTATACCAAAAGCAAGGGCACCAAGTACTAAGATCCCCAAGGTTTCTACCCGCAAAAACTGCTCGGCCGATAATTTAGAGCCGACAGCTAAGCCCAAAAAAATCGTCACGATATTAATCAGCTCGTTCTGTGCTGTTTTTGAGAGCCGATCCACTACGCCCGATTCGCGCATTAAGTTACCCATGCAAAACATCCCTACCAGTGGCGTTGCCGCGGGTAAAAACAGAATGGTTAAGCCTAATACCATCAGCGGAAAAATAATCCGCTCCTTTTTACTGACTTCCCGTAGCTGCTCCATTTTTATCTCACGCTCCGCTTGGGTTGTGAGTAAACGCATGATCGGCGGCTGAATAATAGGCACCAACGCCATATAGGAATAAGCCGCCACAGCAATCGCTCCCAGTAACTCAGGCGCAAGCTTTGAGGCGAGGAAAATTGCTGTCGGTCCATCCGCGCCACCGATAATGGCAATGGCGGCGGCATCCTGCATAGTAAATTCAAAGCCTGGCACCAAATTCAGCGCTATAGCGCCAATTAAGGTCGCAAAGATCCCAAACTGCGCCGCCGCGCCGAGTAATAAGGTTTTTGGGTTGGCGATCAGCACACTAAAATCTGTCAGTGCTCCGACCCCCATAAAGATCAGCAGTGGAAAAACGCCGGTTTCAATCCCCACATGATAGACGTAGTAGAGTATTCCCCCCTCTTCGGTAAAGCCCGCGTTGGGAATATTCGCCAGCACTGCACCAAAGCCAATAGGCAACAGCAACAAAGGCTCAAATCCACGCACGATAGCGAGGTATAACAGCAACATGCCAACGGCCATCATTAAGACTTGCCCTGCGGTAAAATGGGCTATGCCCGTTTCGGCCCAAAACGCCAGTAAACCATCCATATAGACTCCTAGGCTAAGGCCAATAATTGAGAACCCACGACAACTGAATCGCCTTCTTTCACAAAGAGATGGGTAATAACACCATCCCCCTGAGCGCGGATCTCTGTCTCCATTTTCATCGCCTCAAGGATGATCACCACATCGCCGGCGCAAACCTTGTCGCCAATCCCCACATGCACTTTAAAGATATTGCCCGATAGCGGCGCACTCATCTTCAGCTTAATCTCGGCGGATTGAGCCAATGGAGCACTGTTTAAATGAGAAGTAGGGGTATAATTAAGCTGCGAAGCTACCTGTCCTTGAGGTTGGATCTGACTAATTTCGCCGCCCTCGGCAACCTCAACCACATAAGTTTGCCCCTCAACCGTGACGGTATAGGTTTCGGCCTCACGCGGCGTAGCTGGTAAGATTGGCGCAAGTTCAGGGTTTGGCTCAAAGGCGGTTGGATCGTGACGGTGCTTTAAAAACTGTAAGCCAATCTGTGGGAAGAGCGCATAAATGAGTAAATCATCGTCCGAAGGCTTTTCCTTACTCTCTAAGACGAGACTAATCCCTTGATCCTGCGCCTTTGATAATAACTCTGCACGCAACTTGTCTAACTCTGGTACGAGTAAATCCGCAGGACGACAGGTGATCGCCACCTGCCCATTGAGCACTCTTGCCTGCAACTCTGAATTCACTGGCGCTGGCGTAGCACCATATTCGCCCCTTAGCACGCCTTCAGTCTCTTTCGTCAACGATTGGTATCTTTGTCCCATCAGTACGTTGATAACCGCCTGTGAGCCGACAATCTGCGAGGTTGGCGTGACCAAAGGCAGAAAACCTAAATCTTGGCGTACCCGAGGGATCTCCTCCAGCACCGCATCCATCTTATCTAGTGCACCTTGCTCTTTGAGTTGACTCTCCATATTTGTCAGCATGCCGCCAGGGACTTGAGCACGTAGAATGCGGGGATCAATCCCCTTTAGCGCACCTTCGAATTTGGCGTATTTTTTGCGAACCTCACGAAAATAAGCGGCAATCTCCTCAAGTAATACAAGATCATAGCCTGTTGCACGTTCAGTATCTTCCACCATAGCGACTACCGTTTCAGTTGCGGTATGGCCATAGGTTTGACTCATGGAAGAAATGGCGGTATCGAGCACATCGACTCCCGCCTCAATAGCCTTTTGATAGGTCGCCGTGCTCAGCCCTGTAGTCGCGTGACTATGCAGAGATAGTATGAGTTGAGTTTGTGATTTTAGACGACTGATAAGCTCAAAAGCTTCCATAGGCTTGAGTAAGCCCGCCATATCTTTAATACACAGCGAATGGCAGCCCATGTCCTCAAGACGCTTTGCCATATCAACCCAAGTATCAACCGAATGAACAGGGCTAGTTGTATAAGAAATTGTGCCTTGCGCGTGCCCACCGACATCACGCACCGCTTTAACTGCCATCTCTAGGTTACGCACATCATTCATCGCATCAAAGATACGGAAGACATCGACACCATTGGCATGCGCACGTTCGACAAAACGTGTCACTAAATCATCGGCATAATGGCGATAACCCAATAGATTTTGTCCGCGCAATAACATTTGCTGAGGCGTATTGGGCATGACCTTTTTCAGCTCGCGGATCCTGTCCCAAGGATCCTCACCCAGATAACGGATGCAAGCATCAAAGGTCGCTCCGCCCCAAGACTCCAGCGACCAAAAACCGACTTTATCAAGCAAAGGTGCAATCGGAAGCATGTCATCGAGGCGTAAACGCGTCGCTAAAATAGACTGATGTGCATCCCTCAAGACGACATCGGTTAACTGTAATGGCTTAGACGCCACAATCGAATTTACTCGGTTCATATGGCGCTCCATTATTGAGCCTGAGAACGATACTGCTGGACGGCTAAGCTAATCGCAGCCACCAATTTAGGATCTAAAGTGCTTGCAGCTCCAGTTGAGCTCGCATCATTGACCTTTAACGGTTCTACTGCTTTGTGCTCTTCACGACACCACTTAGCAACCAGATTCACAGCTAATATCAATACACTTAAAAATAAATAGACCAGCCCCATCCCCAATAACATGATGCCAACAGCGTCTAATAACTGTTGCGTTAACTCCCCTTTCACTGCCCTACCTCCTTCGACCTTAACCAACATTCGCGTTTTAAATTAACAACCACACAACATCTGCATTGATAACAAATTTAATCGACGAATGTAAATTGGTAAGACCAATTTACATAAGATCAGCAGCAAGTGTCTGAGGGATCCTTAGTGAACGACCGATAAAATGAATATTCGTTAATGAAACGGCAAAGCAGAAATTTTTATTGAGGAGTAATGACGAAATGAAGATACCAGCCAAGATGAAACCAAAAGCAAACATGGGCTGACAATAAGGTTCTGACTCCCCCTTAAACGAGCATACGAAGAGTACAAGCTTTAAATTTACTGATTAGTCCTATAAGGACAAAAGTCAAAGGGGTCTCAATGCACTAAAGTATTTAGACCAAGCAGCCATTTAAATGAATGATGCTAAAGGTGTTGGAGAATGAAGAAAACGGAGCAATGAGGGGCTCTCTGTTTATATTCCGTATGAAGCGAAAAATTAAAGATACTTAGAGAAGTATTGTGAAGAATAGAACGTTGAAATTGAAAACACTAAAAACAAAAAAGCCAGCTTATTCAGCTGGCTTCGTTGTTTAATTAGGCGCTTGGCGATGACCTACTCTCACATGGGGAGACCCCACACTACCATCGGCGCGATTGCGTTTCACTTCTGAGTTCGGGATGGGATCAGGTGGGACCA
>NZ_JAMDJP010000032.1:0-49238 GCF_023475945.1 Shewanella sp. 8A | reverse complement strand
AAGAGTGTTCATTTATCACCTTTAAACGAATCGTTCGATTCGCTCAATTTACACCAGTTGGGCGATAAAAGTCAAAAATGCACCCTATCAAAATGTATACTATTTGATAGCTCTGGTTATTACCTATCAAAACTACTATCATAAGTGCATTATCAAAACCTTTAAAGAGATATGGTGATTTATGTCCAAAGTTGGTTATGCTCGAGTGAGTTCCACGGGTCAAAGCTTAGAAGTGCAACTGGGCAAGTTACATCGAGCTGAGTGCAATAAGATATATCAAGAAAAACGCAGTGGGAGGACGGCTGAACGGTCTGAATTTCAATCTTGCATGAGTTATTTACGTGAAGGGGATACCCTAGTGGTAACCCGACTCGATCGTCTTGCTCGCTCAGTCGTCCACTTAGCCCAGATTGCTTCGCGTTTTCAAAGTGAAGGTATTGATTTGCTCGTTATCGATCAGAACATTGATACGAGCACTTCGACTGGGAGACTCATGTTCAATATGTTGGCTGCTATTGCTGAGTTTGAAAATGACTTGCGGACAGAGAGGCAAGCTGAAGGTATCGCAAAAGCACATGAAAATGGAGTTAAATTTGGTAGGCCTGTAAAACTTACGGACACCTTAAAACAAGCAATTTATGATAAAAGAGCTGAGGGGGCCACTATTGGTCAGCTTGCCAAGGAGTATCACCTTGGAGAAGCTTCTATTTATCGGGCAATAAATTCAGTTAAGCAATCAATTGTTTCCCCCTACTCGATAGATGTTAAAGAGCTGCGAGATTATGGAAAATATAAAACGTGATTGATACTGACTATTGTATGTATTGACGTTTAAAATTAGCCTTACTGTATTAACGTAACATCAATAGGTATGATAAATTTTCCTTATCTAAAGAGCCTTAGCCTAACATTAATATTTCTACGAACAGTTAATGCAGCGAGTCACGGTAGGATCAAACATAAGCCGATTCAAATCGATATCTTCACCACAGACAAAACAGCTGCCATATTCATCGCTATTTATGCGCAATAATGCACCTTCAATAACTTGTAACTGATGCTGCTTGCGTCTCGCAGTTTCTAATTCCATTTGCTGTCCTTGCAATGCATCTATACGTGAAAGACGTCCGAGTCGTGATTGGTCAAGTTCGACAACTTGCACATCACTCGTTTGTGCTGCAATCTGCGCTAACAAACTTTCCAGCATTTGCTGTAACTGTAAATGCAGTTGTTGCTTTAGCTGCTCGTTCATTTCACCTCCAAACTTAAGCGTCAGAACCTATCTCTATTACTATGCACTAACCAGCGTCTTGGATACTGATTAGTGCAATATCAATAGCTGTTAGCGCAATAATAATAATGGGATATGGCTTTTACTGATCATCTTTGTGGTATTGCTTCCCACAAAAAACTCTCTTATCCGCGAATGGCCGTAGGCCCCCATCACCATAAGATCGATGTGATGCTCAAGTTGATAGATCTCAAGAGCCGTTTGAACTTCTCCCTGACAAACAGCGGTAACCACATTGAAATTCGCCGCCATCAGAGATTCGGTCACCAACGCCAGTTCTGCTGTCGCCTGTGATTGAGCATCAGACACCATCACCAAATGACATTCAAGCCCTTTTAAGAGTGGACTTGTTAGCACTTGATTAAGGGCTTTTTTCGCAGTAATGCTGCCATCGTAGGCAATCATAAATCGTTTCGGTGCTTCAAACTCTGTCATCACCACTAAAATAGGCTGCTTAACTGTGCGAATGACGTTTTCTAGATGGCTGCCAATCGCCTGCGCTTGATCTTGATGTTGCTCCCCTTGACGCCCCATCACCACCAATCTGGCATGGGATTCTTGCTCTAACAGGGTTTCGACTAAATCGCCGTGACGCTGCAAGGTTTTAACCACGACTGCAGGTTGTGCCTCCACGATGCGCGTTTGCGCATCTTGCAACATATACTTACCCTGCTCGAGTGCCAGCTTGCCCCGGCGCGCTTCGAGCTCAACCATTTCATTGAGCAAGTGCTCCCGTGTACCTAGGCCAATATTTCCCGACAGATCTGACTCTATCGGATAGGCTGACTTATCCAATACATGTAATAGGATTACAGGGGCATTCAGTTGAAAGGCGGCCCAGCCACTGGCATCACATACAGCGGATGTCACATTTGAACCGTCAATACAAGCAATCACATTTGTCATCGTTTTATTCCTTTGTTGTTGTGTTGCTAATGGCTTAGTGACCAGACATCATTTTTTCAACTTCTTCTGGCTTATCGTGTACCCCAAATTTATCGACTATGGTGGCACTGGCTTCGTTAAGGCCAATCAACTCAACCTCAGTCCCCTCGCGGCGGAATTTAATCACTACCTTGTCGAGGGCCGATACCGCGGTAATATCCCAAAAATGTGCTTGAGATAAGTCGATAGTCACTTTATCAACCACTTCCCTAAAATCGAATGAATTACTGAACTTATCTGATGAAGCAAAAAAGACTTGTCCAATAACCTGATAATGGCGACCAGTGTCAGCAGCAGTCGTTGTACTCTTAACCACCATAAAACGTCCCACTTTATTAGCAAAAAATAGGGACGCGAGTAATACACCTACAAATACCCCAATTGCTAAGTTATGGGTAGCGACCACGACCACAACCGTCGCCACCATCACAAGGTTGGTTGACATAGGATGATGCTTAAGATTACGGATTGAATCCCAAGAGAATGTACCGATAGCCACCATGATCATCACGGCAACCAGTGCCGCCATAGGAATAAGCTTTAACCACTCTCCTAAAAACACCACCATCACAAGTAAAAAAACGCCTGCAGCGAAGGATGATAAACGTCCGCGACCACCCGATTTAACGTTGATGATCGACTGACCAATCATAGCGCAACCAGCCATACCGCCCATTAAACCCGCGCCGATATTGGCAATACCTTGGCCCTTACACTCGCGATTCTTATCGCTTTGGGTATCGGTTAAGTCATCAACTATGGTGGCGGTCATCATAGATTCCAGCAAGCCCACCACGGCAAGGCCGGCCGAGTAAGGGAAGATGATCATCAGAGTTTCAAGGGTCAAGGGCACTTCAGGCCAGAGGAAAATAGGTAAAGTATCAGGCAGTTGTCCCATGTCGCCGACAGTACGAATATCTAACCCCATATAAACCGCAAAAAGCGTTAATCCGACAATACACACGAGAGGCGAAGGTACGGATTTACCAATCACAGGGATGAGTGGGAATAGGTAAATGATACCGAGGCCAGCTACCGTCATCGCATATACGTGCCAAGTCACATTGGTCAGTTCGGGCAACTGGGCCATAAAGATCAGAATCGCCAGTGCATTCACAAAACCCGTCACCACAGAGCGGGAGACGAAACGCATCAAGCTACCGAGTTTTAAGTAACCCGCAGCAATTTGCAGCACACCGGTTAATAAGGTCGCCGCGAGTAAATACTCAAGGCCATGTTCCTTTACTAAGGTCACCATTAACAGTGCCATCGCGCCTGTTGCGGCAGAGATCATGCCAGGACGGCCACCAGTAAAGGCAATAACCACAGCGATACAGAATGAAGCATATAGGCCGACCTTAGGATCGACACCTGCAATAATAGAAAAGGCAATTGCCTCAGGGATTAACGCCAGCGCTACCACAATACCGGCTAACAGATCTCCGCGTATATTGGAGAACCACTCTTTTTTCATGGTTTGAATCATGTTACTCACTCTGATTAAAATTAAATCAATAACAAAAGCTAACGCTAGCCATATACACAGATGTGCAAAGACAAGAGCTTTTTCGTCAACGTGACGAATCAATATTAGATTTATGGAGGTACAACAAAAGCTACCGAAGGGTAGATACTACGAACGGATCTGAGCGATCCAAAATGAAGGGGGTTAAACTAATGCGGCTTAAAGCTCATTACAGAAATTATCCTTACAACAGGTAAAATGAGTAAAATTTTGATTTTTAGCTATATACAGAAACACAATATAGAGTTAGGTAAGGATACCGTTCAGGTCGTTGAAAGTCAAAGGACCAAAATCAGATTAACTATGATCCGGTAAGCTGTAACGACTTAAATTCAGTGTTAATGAGCGTAACCAGATAAATTCCACATTAAAAACAAAAAAACAGTGGCTTAATTTAGCTCAAGAGCTTAGTTATAAAGCTAACTTTACATTTTCGGCGCGTTGGGCAAATTTAGCCATCTTGTGAAAGAGATTTATAATTTTTTGCAAAAAATGAGGCATTAAAGCTAAATATACAATGCGATTTATATTGATTTTGCCGCATACTCACCAATTTACCTACCGTCAAACTGTAAACTATCTCTCTGTTTTGTTTTAAAAATTCAATTTTTTCCTTGTCCATAATTCATTCTAAGAAATGCACTCTCTCTTTATTATCAAAATGAAATAGCAATGTTGACAGGTCAATAGTCATACAATATGATTTTAACACTTTGATAAGATCTTAATTGAGCACTTGAAGCATCATCAGATGCCATGGTGCAAAGTACGCTACAAAATTCTAAATTTTCAGGGACACTGTGGGGATGTCCGTGACTCTGAAGTGGAATAAAAAAGACCGGGACGTCAGATGGTGTCTTAGGCTACCGGGTCAAATAATAAAACTACCGGAGATTAACTAGATGTTTAAACAGACTTATTTGGCAAGTGCGATTCTGCTTGCTCTTGCTAGTCAAGCGACGTATGCAGCAGAACCTGAAGCGACACAATCGCCTCAGGCGGAAGAAACGGCACAGCCCTCTTCTAGCGGTAAAGCGCAAAATAACGAAGAGATGGAGATCATTCAGGTTCAGGGGATCCGCGGTAGTTTAAATAAGGCGGTAGAACTCAAACGTCAAAATATTCAAGTTGTTGATGCCATCATTGCCGAAGATATTGGCAAATTCCCAGATAATAACGTCGTTGAAGCCTTACAACGGGTAACGGGTGTTCAAGTCACCGACCGCGCCTCAGGTGAAGCCAATACTGTAAGCATTCGGGGTTTAACGGATGTGACAACCACAGTGAATGGCCGCCAAATCTTCACCGCCGCAGGCCGTGAAGTGGCAATTGCAGACGTACCAGCGGCATTACTCGGCAGTGTTGAAGTCTTTAAAACACGCTCCTCTTCTCAAGTCGCCAGTGGTATCGCAGGCCAAATTGACATTCGTACCCATAGACCTTTTGATTTTCAAGAAGAAAAAATTTCGGTAGCAGCCAAAGGGATTTACTCTGATCAGCCTGACACTATCGATCCCAATTTCAGTGCCTTAATTAGCGACCGCTGGGATACCAGCATCGGTGAAGTCGGTGCATTAGTTAACGTTTCTTATATTCGTACCAATTACAACGATCAAGTTGTCGCTCCTGGTGCGTCCTTGCCCTACTACGCAGAAACGGGTACACAAATCCCTGATATTTATTGGACCCGCGGTTTAGCTCATGGTCTTGATACATCTGAAGGAGCCTTGATCAACGGTCAAGAATATCTGCTCATGCGTGATGCTGTGTTTCAAAATATGAATAACGGTGAACGTGAGCGTCCAGCACTAAATTTCTCATTGCAATGGGCACCAACTGACACTTCCGAGTACCTTTTTGAAGCATTCTATAACGGTTATCGCAATGATAACTTCAACTCTATGCTCTTTAGCAATGTTGATTCCTCGGCTAATTGGCAGCAAGTGATCAAAGATGGTATCGAAGTTTATGATGGTACCAATGTGGTTAAATCGCGAACTGCATATAACGTTGGCGGCTTTAGCAGTTCAGATCATAGCCACAACGAAACAGATAGTTACGTATTTGCCTTAGGAGGTAAGTGGGACTTTGACAATTTGATCTTAAAGTCTGAAGTTGTCTATCAAACCAGTACCTATGAATCACAATTTCTGGCGATGCGTGGTGTAAGCGCGAATAGCACTCAAACTTTCTACGGCGTTGATGTTGACTATAACGACAAAAGTGGTGGTGTCCCTAGCTGGGTTTATTTAGATAACCCTGACACTGCTATTAATGAATCTGATTTAACGCAATTATCCTTGTGGCAAACTGCAAACGTATACGATAGCGGTGCCAAAGACGAGGGGGATTCAGTTACTTGGACACTCGATGGTGACTATTACCTCGACTACGGTATCTTCACTAAGATGAAGTTTGGTGTACGTGCTGAGCAACGTGGTGCAAAACACGGATTGTACGATGCAGGCTCACTAAACACTAATGTTCTATTTAGTGATCTTGACCCGAACATGTTTACCGTAACTACTGACTTCTTTGATGGCCGTGGAAATGTACCAACTAGCTGGGCTATCGCTAACGGTAACTATCTGTATGCTAATCGTTCTGCTATTGAAACGATGTACGGTGCAGATGAACAAGCTCTTGCTATGTATACTAACTATGACATCACTGAAAAATCATACGCTGCGTATATCCAAAGTGATTTTGAAACTGAGTTATGGGGTAAGCAAGTCGATGGTCAAATCGGCCTACGTTACGAGAAAGCCGATGCGGATATGGATTTTTGGGAACGCAAAAAATATGCTACTGAGGATGTCGTTGATGACATTCGATATTATCTCGTGCATGACACCGATACCAATGGAAGTGCGGAGTTATTACCAAGCTTAATGGTACGCTTCTGGTTAACGGATGAACTGGTTGCACGTTTTGCCTACACTGAAACGATTCGTCGCCCCGCCTTTGGTGATTTAACCACTGCGATTTCCTATACAGAAGACTTAACAAAGCTTGGATTCGGTCAAGCTTCAAGTGGTAACTCTAAGTTAGAACCAACTACTTCACAAAACTATGATTTCTCATTGGAATATTACTTTGGTGAGGGATCTTCTATTTTCGGTACTTATTTCCGTCGTGATATTGAAGGTTTTGTATTTAACTCAGTATCGACTATCACTCGTGAAGTTGATGGTGAAACAAAAAAATATCTTTTAAGCCGACCAGAAAACTCTTCGAATGGAAAACTAAGTGGTTATGAACTTGGTGCGGTGTATTTCCCTGAAAATATGCCTAGTTACCTAGATGGTTTAGGTACTCAAGTGAGTGCAACCTTCTTAGATTCTAGCCAAGACATCCCAGAGTTTGATAGTGAAAGTGGTGAGCAAATTGCAACTACAACACGAGATTTATTTGGTGTATCAGATACCTCAATGAGTGCTGTATTGATTTATGATAAAGACGTTTATAGTGCTCGCCTCTCTTACACCTGGCGTGACAAATTCTTATCTGCTTATGACGCAGGTAGCTTCGCAATGCCTCGTGGCATTTATCGTAAGCCGGAGCAATCGCTTGACTTCCAATTTAGCTATAACGTAACAGATGAATTTGTACTAACCTTCGATGCGACAAATATTCTTGATGATATCTATCAAGAATACTATGAGGACTCAGTACTCTATAACCGCACGAATAGTATCTACACCCGAACGTTTGCCCTCGGTGCGCGTTACTCCTTCTAATTGACCACTGTTGTTTAAACCGAAAAAGCTAATCCTGTGATTAGCTTTTTCTTTTTATATCAGATAAATGGCAAGATTTTTACTCGATCTTTCTAATGCTTATCCATCAAATTGCTTTTGTCTGAGCCCAAGCTTTGCTAGTTTATATTTCTTTTCTTCCTTGAATATTGGCTATGCACACCGCTTGGTTCGATTTTAATCTGATCCCTATCGATATATTCACGCTGTTAACCTTAGCCTCGGCCTTTACTGCATTTTTTACCGCCTGTTTTGGTATTGGCGGAGGTGTGATGTTATTGGGCGTGATGGCGCAAGTGCTTCCGCCTCAAGTGATTATTCCCCTACACGGCGTAGTGCAATTGGGCTCTAACTTAGGACGAGCCCTATTGGGATGGCAACATATTCAATGGCGAATTATCAGGGTATTCTTACCGGGGGCGCTCGTTGGTGCCGCGCTGGGCAGCTTAGTCTTAGTGGCGATCCCCCCTACGGTGATGTATCTCACCATTGCCCTATTTATCTTGTACTCCTGTTGGGGCCCCAAAATACCTCGTGTAGTACTGGGTACTATGGGCATGTTAATTGCGAGTGGGATAACGACCTTTATCTCATTATTCGTTGGGGCAACTGGCCCTTTGGTTGCGGCGTTTATCAAGCAGTTAGAGATTGATCGATTTCGTACCGTAGCCACCTTTGCAATGATTATGTCCTTACAACATGGGGTGAAAATTATCGTTTTTGAGGGGGTCGATATCCCTATACTCCCATGGTGGCCACTGTTCGTTTGTATGATTATCAGTGGCGGTATTGGAACATGGCTAGGCTTTAAGATGCTTACTCGAGTAACGGACAAACATTTCAATTTAGCTTTTGATTTGATTCTCACGCTACTGGCTATACGACTGTTATGGCAGGCCATGACTGGATAAAAAGAGCCGGGATAAAAAAGAGCAGTAATTGCATACACAATTACTGCTCTGGTGCCGAGCAAACTAGGCTCAACCAAGATGCCGTTAAGCGACCTCAACTTAAACGACATTACAAGCAAGCGTTTATACCCAAGCTACCTGAAGATACGAGTTTCAGAGTGCCTAGGGGCTTCAATTCAAGGCGCATCAATGAAAAAATCGACCACCTTTTGAATTGATGTAACACAGAAATGGAGTGCCCTAGGCTCTCCGTCCCGGCGGGTTTTAACATATTTTATGCTGTGTTGGTTATTTTTAACTTAGTTCACTAGGTTCTCAAATAACCGTCTTGCCCAAAGTGCGTTAAACTCCCGCTGAATCCTATATCTTCAGGTTGTTTGGGTATGACCACCGCCGTGGTGATGCTCAGTTATTTCAAAGGGATGAATTATTTCACCTCTCTAAAGTAAAACTGTTGTGAAATGGTGTTTTTCCATACGTCTTCCACAATATTATCGCCATTGGTATAGGAACCATTGACCACTTTCATGGATGAACCGCCCTTACGGGACACCAGCCTTAATGAGCCATTGGGCATCAATTCGCTGCGGAACTCACTGTCGATTGCATTACAAGCCCCTAGCTGCAGATTACCTTCGTTGGTCACAAGGCATTGTTGCGCCTTGTTGTTTGAAAGTTGGATGGATTGCAGGCGATAAAAGCCGTCCGTCGTCGGCACTGCTTGCCACTGCTGACAGGCATCGCCGGTGTATTCAAACTGAGCCACATTGGCATTAGGTTTGAGCTGACATTGTTCGGCGCTGACCACTCTGCCGCTGTGAGCGTTGACTATGGCAAATGTTGACACAGGCTCAATTCGCCAATCTGTGCATTCACTGACGCGGTTTTCCCCCGCGACCACTTCCGCGCTGGCCTTTTTGCTACAGTTTTTCGCCTGTAAATTACCGATGGAGCGATCGTTGGCAAAGCGAAACCAGCCTTCACGGGTGGAATCCACCGACCAACGCTGGCAACGGGAGGCGACCCAAGGCGCCGTATTCAGTGCCGTTGAAGACTCATCTTGGCACTGAGCCTGAGTTAAAAAGGTTCCCTGCCCCACATTGGCAAAGCGATATAGGCCATCGTTACTCGGGTCGATAACCCATTGACTGTTGTCATCGTCGCACTTGCCGACACTGACTTGACCTTTAGCATTAGTCACTAGGCATTGACCGATTTCACGGCTTACGATGCGGTATTTTACGCCTTCCACTTGGGTGGTTATCGGACCAAACTCGCCACTTGGGACGGGCAATTGTTTTTTATCCGCCATCGGTTCACCAAATTTAGGCAAGCCTTTGTTATCCCATGTAAAGGGTTGAGCACGTGCCGCACGGGTGCCACTACAGCCGTCGGAAGCCGAGGAGTTGCCATGGTATATAAGCCAATCTTCTTTCCCATCGGGTGACTTGAAGAAACCATGATGCCCAGGGCCATAGACGCCATTGGCTTTGCTAAAGAAAGGCTTGTCGTACTTAGTCCATGCGGCGGGATCCATGGGATCGTCACCAGTGAGTTCAACCACGGCTAAGGAATAATCCTCAGTATTACAAAAGCTTGCCGAGTGAACTAAAAAGGTTCTGCCCTCGTGCTGAATGATCTCTGGGCCTTCATTGACGTTTAAGCCTGATTTTTCCCAGTCGTGAATAGGTGCGGTAATCACCTTATGTTCACCCTCGATGGTCCAAGGGTTGCTCATCTTGGCAATCAAGTTCACTTGATCTTGGCCGTGCCATTCGGACCAGAGAAAATATAACTGGCCTTTATACTCCAAATAGCTGCCGTCGATATTCCAGTGATCGGGCATTGGCGTGCCCTTAAACTTGTATGGCCCCATGGGGTCACTGCCTTCACTCTCGAGAATATGGTTACGCTGGCCATCGAAGTTTTCTGCCACGCCCGAGGTGTAAATCACATACCAACGTAGTCCCTGCGCAGTTTGTAGAGGGTGGAATTCGAATGCCCAAAAATTGCAGCAGTTAGACTTATCGGTGCCGCTCCAAATATTGTGGGCTGGCGCATCGGCAAGCCCAGCAATGGTGGGCGATTTACGCATCACCAGCTCAGAGGTCCACGTGGTGGTGGTGAGATAATAGTTACCATTGTGGTATTCGAGCCAAGGATCGGCACCGTTGCGAAATAACGGATTGGCGAAAGTGGCTGCGGTAATGCGGTTTTCATCCGCGCCCTTCGCACTCTCTGCTGCATGTAGGTCAACCGCTCCCAAGCTGGTGAAGCCAAGTCCCATCGCAAGGGAGATGGCGACCATTACTTTATTGATAGAATGAGTCATTATTATGTTCCTTCGGGTGCAACTAATACGCTCTGGTATTGATTGAGCACCTTAGGATCGACCACGGGCCAACCTTGGCGCCAGCTCAGTTCCGCCATCTTGAGTTTTTGTAAGCCATTATCGGCGGATTCATAGGCATGAAAGACTAAGTAATCTTTACCATCGAAGTTATAAACACTGTTATGGCCCAATCCAGGCCAGTCCTTAGTGCCATGCAGTAATACTGAGCCACCGCCCTGTGCCATGTCTTTGCCCTCTTTATCGAGGTAAGGCCCCGTCACCGTTTTGGCTCGGCCCACGGCTAAGTGATAGGTGCTGTCATCCCCACGGCAGCAAAGGCCATAGGAAACAAAAAGATAGTAATAGTCATCTTTTTTGTAGATAAAAGGCGCTTCGATTTGTGCAGGACCCGGTTCGGTTTCAGCAAACAATGCGGGGCGTTCTAACTTGGCTAGCGTTTGCCATTCTTCAGGCTTGGCAATGGAGATAAAGTCTGGGTTGAGTTTGACCAGTTTTAACCCTTGCCAGAAGGAACCAAAGCTCATCCAAGGCGTGCCCTTTTCATCGACAATAATATTGGGATCGATGGCGTTCCATGCATCGCGATTAGGCACAGATTGGATAACGATGCCTTTATCTGTCCACTGATAGTCCTTTGAGTTTTTGTCGAGGGTTTTATTGACTGTCACACCAATGGCTGAGGTGTTTTTACCAAAGGCTGATACTGAATAATACAGATAAAACAAGCCGTTATGCTCGATAATATCCGGCGCCCATAAATGTCCGTTAAACTCTGGCGCAACGTCCTTTGCCCAGCTAGGCTCGGTTTCGAATACCCGCCCAGCTAATTCCCAATGGATCTTATCCTTTGAGGAATAATAGGTAATACCGGGGCCTGTGCTGAAGAGATAATACTGTCCGGCCTCTCTTGCCATCACAGGATCGTGAATACTCACCTGCTTGGCACTCACTTGGCCTAGAGTTGCCAACATGCCTAGCAGCGCGTAATTGAGCATCTTAAGGTGACGTTTTAGGGCTGTTTTCGGTGTGATTCTTATGGCTGGCATTAATTCTCCTTATTACCTCATCCTATTTAATAAAATAGCTATTATGCTATTGTATGATGAATTAAGTTATCATACTATCGGACAAGGAAGTAACAATCAAATGCAAAAAAATTAACAGGAGAAAAATGTGTTAACATTGCGGATGCTGTAAATTGCAAAATAACACAATAACTCACTGTTTATAATAAATATAATAAGGATTTCTGATGAGTTCTCATAAATTGTCAGTCATTGAAAAGATCGGTTACGGCTCCGGGGACATGGCCGTTAACGTGGTGATTTCGTCAATGATGTTAATTATTACCTTCTTTTATACCGATATTTTTGGGTTAAAGCCCGCCGATGTCGGGATTTTGTTCCTGCTGGTCCGTCTTATCGATGCCATTACTGATCCTTTAATGGGCATTATTAACGATAAAGTAACCACCCGCTGGGGAAGATATCGCCCCTACTTCCTGTTTATGGCGATTCCCTTTGGTATTTCGGTGTTCTTAACCTTCTCAACCCCGGATTGGGATTACAATGCCAAGCTTATCTGGGCCTACTCGACCTATATTCTGGTCACTATCATCTTCACCACTGTGACTATCCCATATATTTCGATTATCAGCGTGATCACCGACGATCCAAAAGAGCGGTTATCCGCCAACGGTTATCGTTTGTTCTTCGCAAAGATTGCCGCCTTTTTAGTGACCATTATCGTGCCTATGTTAGCGTCGGCCTGGGGCGGTGAGAACATTGCCGCGGGCTATCAAAAAGCCATGGGCGTGATGGCATTAATGGCAACACTGTTGTTTTTATTTTGCTTTTTCACGACCACAGAGCGCGTGGCTTATAAGGTTGAAACTAAGCCTGTCGCCATGCAACTGCGATTATTGTTTAAAAACGATCAATGGTTAGTGTTAACCGCGATTTGTGTGATTGGCACCATTGGCTATGTGATCCGCGGATCGGTAGCAGCCTACTACGCCACCTACTACTTGGGCGGCGACGCCAAAATGCTCTCAGCATTTCTATCGACCGGTGTGGGCGCAGCGATTCTGGCCATGGTGGCTTCGACTTGGATCACTAAGCGTTACTGCAAACTTAAACTCTTCCGTTACAGCCAAATCGCGGTTGGGATCTTAAGCGTCATTATGTTCTTTGCCGTGCAACCGGGGGACATAGTGCTGGCCTTCGTACTTTACTTTGCGATTTCATTTGTGGTGGATTTACATGCGCCTGTCTTCTGGTCGGTGATTTCCGAGTCGGTGGATTATGGCACAGTCAAAACGGGCCACAGGGTCTCTGGCCTTGCCTTTGGCGGGATCTCATTCGCCCAAAAAGCGGGTATGGGCGCAGCGGGATTTGTAGTCGGTATGCTGCTTACCTACTTCAACTATCAACCCGGTGAAACCCAAAGCGAGTTTGCGTTGACCGGCATTTCGTTAATGCTGACGGTGATCCCTGGCGCATTCCACGCGCTGATGGGCTTACTGATGTTCAAATATAAGATTTCGGACCGCGTTTATGAAGAAATCAAACAGGCTTTACCTGATCAGGCAAATTTTAACCAAACGGATGCCAACCTGACGTCTAAGGCTCTAGCCTCTAGCACAGAAGCCTCTGAAACCGTAACGCCTAAGACTGCTGCGCCCCAAGTATCGGCGTAATCTATCTGCGATAACACCATAAGCCCCTACCCAGGGGCTTTTTTATCACGCCGTATCACATAAAACCCAAAGCGTTAAATCCAAATCCGCATAAAGGGAGCCAAGATCAACACTGCCCGATTGTTTGGCCTTTGCCTGTTATTGCCATTAACTTGCCCATTCGTATCCCAGCCAAGTTTTGCTAGCCTTACCCCCATTCCCCTAAACGATGTGCGCCTAACAGCCGGGCCGTTTCTGCATGCCCAGCAGACCAATTTGGCTTACATCATGTCGATGGATCCCGAGCGACTCCTTGCCCCTTACCGTAAGGAAGCGGGAATTGCGACTACGGCCGACAACTACCCCAATTGGGAAAATACGGGCCTCGATGGCCATATCGGTGGGCATTATCTATCGGCATTGGCCTTAATGTATGCCGCTACGGGCGATCGGGCGGTGCTTGAGCGACTCAACTACATGGTGGCCGAGTTGGAAAAGTGCCAACAGGCCCATGGCAATGGTTACGTGGGCGGTATCCCTCATGGAGACAAACTATGGCAGCAGGTTGCCGCTGGTCATATTGAAGCGGATCTGTTTACGCTCAACCAATCATGGGTGCCTTGGTATAACCTGCATAAGGTATTTGCGGGCCTGCGTGATGCCTATCTTTATACTCAAAATCCTACGGCGAAGAAAATGCTCGTCGGTTTTGCCGATTGGATGCTGGATTTAAGTCGCAATCTGAGTGATGAGCAGCTGCAGCTTATGCTGCGCACCGAATACGGTGGCTTAAATGAAACCTTAGCGGATGTGTACAGCATTACTGGTCAAAACAAATACTTAAATCTTGCGAATCGCTATACGGATCAAAGCCTGTTACAACCCCTGTTGCAGCATCAAGATAAACTGACGGGCCTACATGCCAATACACAAATTCCGAAAATTGTGGGTGTGGCACGTATTGCCGAGCTCAGTCATAACAAGGCGTGGTTAGAGAGCGCCGATTACTTTTGGCAGCAAGTGGTTCACCAGCGCAGCGTTTCCATCGGTGGCAACAGTGTGCGCGAGCATTTTCATCCTAGCGAAGACTTCAGCAGTATGCTCGATTCGGTAGAAGGCCCTGAGACCTGCAATACCTACAACATGCTGAAACTGTCTAAATTACTCTATGAAAACAAACGTGATTTACGTTATATCGATTACTACGAGCGCGCGCTCTACAACCATATTCTCTCGTCCCAGCATCCGCAAACTGGCGGCCTAGTGTATTTTACGCCAATGCGCCCAGACCATTACCGCGTCTATTCCTCGGCGCAGGAAAGTATGTGGTGTTGTGTTGGTTCCGGTATCGAAAACCATGCTAAATACGGCGAGCTCATCTATGCCGAGGAGGACAACAATCTGTTTGTGAACCTGTTTGTCGATTCCGAGGTCAACTGGAAAGCCAAGGGCATCAGCCTTAGCCAAAAAACTCAGTTTCCCGATGACAATACTTCGCAGGTGATTATCCATCAGGAGGCGGACTTTACCCTCAATCTGCGCTATCCCACATGGGCTAAGGGGGACGTGACCGTGAGCATTAATGGCGAGCCGCAAAGGTTTACACCGACTCAAGGGCAATATATTCCTTTAACACGGCACTGGCGTAAGGGCGATAGCGTGACTATCACCTTACCCATGGACATTAGTCTTGAGCAGCTTCCCGATAAAACCGCCTATTACTCAGTGCTTTATGGGCCAATTGTGTTAGCGGCAAAAACCGCGCCTATTGCCAATGACGCCTTAAACTTTATCGGCGATGCCAGTCGTATGGGGCATATTGCCAGTGGCCCTATGTGTGAACCCAGTCAGGCGCCGATTTTTATCAGTGATGGAACACGCTTTTTAACCGATATCCGCCGTGAGCCCATGAGTCAGCTGCAATTTACCACGGGGAAAGCCCGTACAAATCAAGCGAACCCAATCACGCTGATCCCCTTCTTTCGCCTGCATGACCGCCGCTATACCTTGTATTTTGGCCAGAGTGCTCCCGATGAATGGCAGCAGAAACAGCAAGCGTTAGCTCAAAAAGCCCAGATGGAAGCCAAGCTGATGGCGCAAACCTTAGATAGTGTGCAGCCCGGTGAGCAACAACCTGAGTCGGATCATTTCTTTAAGGCATCAAAGAGTGAAGCGGGCCTTAATGGTAATCGCCATTGGCGCCATGCCCAGGATTGGTTTAGTTATCAACTCGATGCCAAAGGTGAATCGCAACCCGTATTGCGCTTAACCTACTTTGGTTTGGATGCTGGGCGACGTTTTGATATTTTGATCAACGATAAGCGCCTAGCCGAGGTCACACTGAGTGCCGATAAGGGCCCGACATTTTACAACGTCGACTACCCTATTCCCGCCGACATGCTTTTAGATAGCACAGTGCCCTTCAGGGTGAAATTTGTGGCAAAACCGGACTCGATTGCCGGAGGTTTATATGAGGTGCGTCTGCTAAAAAGTGAGCCAAGCTCGACTCAATAAGCCGAGCATCCCGAGCGCAATATGTGAACTTGGGCTAAAAACGCTCATTCAGACAAGGGGAAGTAAGGCGCTTTCCCTTGTTTCTTTATCCCCTTACCCATAGATTCTGCGCTAAGCATTTCCAGATGTTTGCTGGTGGCTCTATGCCGCTATCAGTCACTATCCGTAAATATCAGTCCATATCGGGTAAGATTTAGTCGGCTGCAGGCTAAATAAGTCAGTTTAGTTGAAAATTTTTGCTGGCAAAATTTAGCGCCATTGCTGATAAAAATCAGTAATCATCTCTTTCTCATTGCAACTTTGAACAAAATAATCGATATCAGCATCGCTTTGATCGCCAAACCAGACGGAGAACAATATTGCCTGCGGGTTTAGCGGACGCATAGCTTTAACCTCATTGAGCGCCCTGACTAATATGGCGTACAAGGCTTTGAGGTAAGCATCAAATGCCTCTTCGGACTCAAGCGCTTCAGCGTCCTCTTGCAGCAATTGCAGTTTGTCGTTAACTGCCTCAAAAATATCTTCATTTTCATCGTGATGTGGAGAGTCGCAGGCCGACCAACGCAGCGTTTGCTTAAGCTCTGCGAGGGATTTATGTCGAAAACGATGATCGTTTTGATATTGCTCTGTGACGGCAGTCAAACCTTCCTCAGTGAAAAGCGTAACGCCTAGATATTCCACTAAGGGCGTGCTGTATAGGCAAAAACCGTAGAGGGTCTGCACCGGATAGTGTGACAGCCACCAATCGTAATATTCTGCTAGTGCCAGAGCGAGTTCCTGAGCTAAGTTTTCCAATCCAGCTTCAATATCCGCACTAAGCTTGTCCTTATTTATCGCCATATCCCTACTCCTCGATCTTGGCAAAATCATCATCACTGAAATTCACTCCCACATTCAGGCAGGACTCCTACCCACAATGTGAATGCTCGGGCGGCAATATAACATCTTTAGCTTCAAAGATTGAATCGGTTAAGTGATTGAAATAGCGATTGGAATAGCTTGTTTTGCGTGCGAGCCTAAACAATCGCGCTTCAGTCAGGCATAAAAAAGCGGGGCTGCTGAAGCATGCCCCGCGGTTATCGAATCATTTGTGGTGGTAAATGAATTAGTAGAGGTTGAACAAGGGGCGCCCGCTCTCATCAAATGCCACCGCTAACATCCGAGCATGGCGATTGGGATCATAGAGTGGATCTTTAATGATTTGGGCTAATGGACGGGTATCTGTGTTAGGTACCACACTTGGGTCGCCCTCTGCATGTTCATAATCACGGGCATGGTACACACAGATGGGCGTTACGCCATCTTCAGCCACGGTGAAACTGTTATGACCAGGGCCGAAGATTTGCTTGTCGACATCAGTGCACAGCACTGGCTGGCGGGTTTTCTTCCATGAGTTACGATCGAGCAAATCAGCATGCTCATCGGCCTCCATATAACCCATGCAATAACAAGCACCTGTGGCGCTGGCCGAGAAAGTAATAAAAATTTTCCCCTGATGTTTAAGCACTGCAGGCCCTTCGTTAACCCAAAAATCGACTCGTTCCCAATCGTAATCTGGGGTGGTGAGCATGAATTGCGCCGTCTTTAACTTGATGGGCGATGCCATTTCCGCTAAATAAAGGTTGGATGCCGCAAATTGACCGCCGGTTTTCTCCGCCCAGCAGAAGTAACGCTTACCGTTGTTTTCAAAAATGGTCGCATCTAAGGAAAAGTCGATAAATGACTTATTATCACCATCGGCCGCCTGCATCATGCCAAGTTCAATCCATTCATCATTCAAGGGATCTTGCCCTTGGCACTCAAGCACATAGGGGCGTAAGGCCCAAATATTTTCTTCTTCGCTGGCCGCAAAGTAGATGTACCATTTGCCGTCGATATAATGGATCTCGGGTGCCCATACGTGGCGGCTCATCGGGCCGCTTTGGTGTTTAAACCAGATATCGAAGGTTTGGGCGTCTTTCAAGCCGTCTAAGGTCTTGGATTTACGCAGTTCAATCCGATCGTAGGTCGGAACAGAGCCCGTAAAGTAGTAATAACCGTCGCTATGTCGATACACAAAGGGATCGGCGCGCTGCTCGACTAGGGGGCTGTTTGTTGCTCTTATCATGGAAAACCTGTCTATTTCGATTACTTAAGTGTGCGGTTCGTGTCTGTTAAACGCATTTCGCTTATTCGCGGGATTGCGTGTCTTGCTGATGCAGGGTTTGGCTATCGCTCTGCTGATTATCAAATACTGGGAAACCGTCCGCCGACCAGCGAATGGCGCGGTAGTAAGTGTGTCTATTACCGTCAGTCAATGGTGTCCCCTGCAGCTCAAGGTAATTACGAGCATGGTAAAACATCAGCTCGGTTTTACCATCCTCTGCCAGCACAAAACTATTATGGCCAGGACCAAAACGATTCAGGCTAGGCTCAGTGGTAAAGATTGGGCTTGGCGATTTATGCCAACTCTTGGGATCGAGTAAATCGGCATTTTCATCGGCCCATAATAGCCCCATGGCATAACGGTCGTCCGTGGCACTGGCGGAATAGGTCACGAAGACTTTACCGTTTTTAACCAACACCGCAGCGCCTTCGTTGACTTTAAAGCCTAAACGTTCCCAATCCAATAAGGGCTCGCTGATAATGGTTTCGTTATCAGAGAGTTGAGTTGGCGATAGCATTTTGGCAATCACTAAACCGGTGTTGTAACGCTTGGCTTTGTCCTGCTGCGCCCAAATAAAATATCGCTCGCCCTTGAGGCTAAAGCTGGTCGCATCGAGTGAGAAGGCATCCTGTGCCGATTGCAATTTGCCAAGCTCCTGCCACTGCCCCGTCATCGGCGAGTCACCCTCGAGTCCTAAGACAAACATGCGGTTATGAAAACGCACATCCTTATTGCTGGCCGCAAAATAGATATACCAGCGACCATCGATTTTGTGCAGCTCAGGCGCCCAAATATCGATACTCATTGGGCCGGTTTCATGCTTGCGCCACAGGGTTTTAGGCGTTGCTTGGTGTAAACCGTCAATGGTTTTCGCGTGGCGAAGTTCGATGCGGTCAAACTCAGGTACTGAGGCAATAAAATAATAACTGCCGTCATCATCGCGGATCACCCAAGGATCCGCCCTTCTCTCGATAAAGGGCGCATTCGCATCGAGGGTTTGCGCCGTGGCGCTGTGGGATTGTGCGCGGCTAATTTCAAGTACGGGCACGGCTTGCGCTAATGGCAATGCCAATGCGGCGAGTAAGCCACAGTTCAAAAGCAAGCGCCGAAAGACCGACAGGTTAGGTTGACGATTATCCATGTGATTTTTTGCGTCCATTCAAGAGTTTCTGCAATAGGATGAAAAAGAACAATAAGAGTCCGATAACTATTTTGGTCCACCAACTGCTTAAGCTGCCATCGAAGGTGATATAGGTTTGGATCACCCCCATCAAAATCACTCCAAGTACAGTGCCGACCACAAATCCACTGCCGCCCGTCAGTAACGTACCGCCAATCACCACGGCCGCAATGGCATCCAGTTCGACACCAATGGCGCCAAGCGCATAGCCAGAGAAGGTGTAAAAGGTAAAGACAATGCCTGCCAGCGTTGCCAGAAAGCTACTGATGGCGTAAATACTGATGGTGGTTTTAGCGATGGAAATCCCCATTAGTTCAGCAGAATGTTGATTGCCACCAATGGCATACACATTGGTGCCGAAACGGCTGTAATGCATCACAATGGCGATAATCACAAAAAACAGAATAAAGATCAGTGAGCTTAAATCGAGCGCAGCATTGCCTGGTAGTGCAATGCTCATCTCTGCCACCGCATCGTAAAATGGATGGTCAATGGCAATCGACTCTTCGCTGAGCGTCGTCGCTAAGCCCCGTGCAAGGAACATGCCCGCAAGCGTCACGATAAAAGGCTGCAACTTATACACATGGATAATAGTGCCCATGAGTGCACCAAACAGCGTGCCAAGGGGCAAGATAACCGCAAAGGCCAACAATGGATGCCACTGGTACTCAGTGATCAATAAACTGCTGACAACCCCACTTAAGGCGATGACGGCGCCAACTGAAAGATCAATGCCCCCGGAGATAATCACTAAGGTCATGCCTAATGCGGTGATAAGTAAAAAAGCATTATCACGCAACAGGTTGGTGACTACTCGGCCGCTGGCAAAACCGTCAAACTGAAAGGTGCCGACCAGAAACATCGTCAGCAGCAATGATGCGGTGATCCACAGCGGGATAAAACGTCTTGCTATCATGGTTTTTCTCCTGTCGCTGTGCTGACTTTTGCACTTGTGCCCTTTTCTGCTGGTTTTGCATCCGCTTGGCGCTTGGATTTGAATAGCGCCGACAATTGGCGCCTAAATTTATCCGATTGCAACAGCAGCACGGTCAGGATAACGATGGCCTTGATCAGCAAGTTAAATTTAGCGGGTAAACCACTGACGATAATCGTGGTCGCTAAGGTTTGAATGATCAGCCCGCCCACAACCGACAAGACTAAGGAGAAACGCCCACCGGTGAGTGCGGCGCCGCCAATAACCACCGCTAATATGGCATCGAGCTCAAGCCACAGGCCTGCGTTATTGGCATCTGAGCCTTGGATATCGGCGGTGCTGATCATCCCGGCCAATGCCGCGCACAGACCCGCAATGGCATAGGCGAACAGTTTGATGGATTTATCGTTGATCCCAAGGTAACGACTCGCCTTAGCATTACAGCCCACCGCTTCGATAAACAGCCCTAAGGCGGTTTTACGTAGCAGTAATTGGCTAAAGATCAGCATCCCAATCACAATCCACACTGGCATCGGCAGGCCTAAAAACTGGCCCACGCCAATAGCGGCAAAGCCTGGGTGCTGGAAGGTGATAATTTGCCCTTGGTTGATAAGCTGAGCAACACCGCGCCCTGCCACCATAAGCAACAAGGTTGCGACAATCGGTTGAATGCCTAAGAAACTCACCAGACCGCCATTAATACAACCGGCTAAGAGCCCAATACTCAGGCCTGCAGCAATGACGATGACTAAGCTTAAATCCGGCACTAACAGTAGATTCGCGCAAACGGCGCCCGCAATCGCCATTACGGCACCAACCGACAGGTCAATACCGCCAGTGGCAATCACGAGACTCATGCCAATGGAGAGCAGCGCCACGGGTGCACTGCGATTTAAGATATCAATCAAAGAGCCATAGAGTCTGTCGTCTTGATAGCTGATATTAAAGAAATTGCTATCAATAAACAGATTGGCAAGTAACAGAATACCTAAAGCCAAGAGTGGCCAGAGGTATCGACCAATGGAGGTCGACTTGCCCGCTTGGTAACGGGTGTTTTTTTCTTGAACCATGGTTTTGTGGCTTTCCTGCATCCGTTGTCGTTCAGATGAGTTCGACTCAGACGAAAATGATTCGGTCGATAGGGTTTGGACAGAGCTTTTCATTTATCCCTCCGCAATCGCTTGCATGACGTGCTGCGAGGTTAATTCCGCGCCTGAAAGTTCACGTACTGCATATCTGTCGCGTAGCACCACGACTTTATTTGAAAAGGCCACAAGCTCATCAAGCTCGGACGATGCGACCAATAGTGACATGCCTTCATCACACAGGCTTCTGATAAGCTTGACGATTTCAGCGTGGGCACCAATATCGATGCCACGGGTCGGCTCATCCAGTACCAATAAAATCGGCTCTATGGCTAACCAACGGGCGAGGATCACCTTTTGCTGATTACCGCCACTTAATTGCTCTATGGGTTTATCTGCGTCCGGTGTCGCAATCTGTAATTTATCGATAAAGAACTGGGCAATTTCCTGCTGCCGAGCTTTAGATAAATAACGCCACCAACCGATACGCGCTTGCAGCGCGAGTATGATGTTTTCACGGATAGACAAAGGGCCGATAATGCCGTCAATCTTACGATCTTCAGGGCACAGGGCTATCCCGGCGCTGATCGCATCCACGGGTTGCGACAGCTTGAGTTTCTGGCCCGCCAAATGAATACTGCCGCTATCGACTAAATCCAGCCCAAATACGGCGTTGCAGACTTCGCTGCGCCCCGATCCTAAAAGACCCGCAAGTCCGACCGCCTGCCCCTTAGGTACGGTAAGATTCATCGCTTGAATCGAGCCTTTTACCGACACACCTTCAAGGGATAACAACACTGCATCGGCGCTGGCAACCGTGCGTTCCTTTTCCTGCTTATCGACCAATTGCTCCTGCAGTGAGCGCCCGAGCATAGCTTCAATCAGCTTAGGCTGTGGCAGCTCGGCCGTAAGATATTCGCCAATAAAACGTCCGTTACGCAGCACGGTAATGCGATCGCTTATCTGGTAAACCTGATCGAGGAAGTGAGTGATAAAGACGATGGCCACACCCTTGGCTTTGAGCTGATTTAAGATCCCAAACAGCACTTGCACTTCTTTGGCATCTAAGCTCGCCGTAGGCTCATCGAGCACTAATACCTTGGCCGACATAGCAACACCACGGGCGATGGCAATGAGTTGTTGCACCGCGATGGAATAGTCCGACAGCGGCGCGCTAACATCGATATCCAGCTTAAACTGGGTCAACACTGCGCGCGCATCGGCATACATTTTTTTGAAATGAATAAGACCAAGGCGGCGCGGTTCGTAACCAAGGAACAAATTTTGTGCCACGGTCAGGTTAGGCACTAGGTTCACCTCCTGATAAACCGTACTGATCCCCGCCTTTTGCGCATCCATTGGTGTGTTGAAATGTTGCGGCTCACCCAGAAAGAGGATGTCGCCCATATCTTTTGATTGGGCGCCCGTCATCACTTTCACCAGCGTCGATTTACCCGCACCGTTTTCGCCGAGCAGGGCGTGAACTTCCCCCGCAAATAACCGCAAACTCACATCCTCAAGGGCTTTTACGCCCGGATAGTGCTTACTGATCTGCTTGAGTTCTAAAATAAGGCTCATAGCTATTCCCCAAGAAAGCGTCAATCTGACTATTGCTGGCGACGCTTTTCGTACTCGGCGGCAGCGGTTTCTTGGGTAAATACGTCGCCCGTGGTGCTGATAAGCTTAGGCTGCTCCTTGTTACCCTTAAGATACGCATCGATAGCATCAAACGCTGGGCCACCTAAGTAAGGGCTAAGTTCAACCGTGGCGTTCACATCACCATCGGCCATGGCCTTAAAGTAATCTGGCACACCATCCACAGAGACAATCAGGATATCTTTGCCCGGTTTTAAACCCGCCTCTTTAATGGCTTGCACTGCACCCAGGGCCATTTCATCGTTGTGCGCCCACACGGCGCACAGTGGCTGACCATTTTGGGCCTTGAGGAAACCTTCCATCACTTCTTTACCCTTAGCGCGGGTAAATTCGCCGGTTTGGCTGCGAACAATCTTGGCATTGGGATAATTGGCAATCACTTGGTTAAAACCAGTGGCGCGATCAATCGCTGCGGTTGCCCCGACTGTGCCCTGTAATTCGGCGATATCACAGTTGCCTTGGGTTTTATCCATGAGCCATTGGCCAATCTTGCGGCCTTCTTCGGTAAAGTCGGAGGCGATACGGGTGAGGAATAGGGAATCATCATCGACCTTGATATTACGGTCTACTATCACTACAGGGATGTTGGCGCGTTTCGCTTCTCTCAGCACTGGCTTCCAGCCTGTTTCCACTACAGGCGCGATAATAATGGCATCCACGCCTTGGGCGATAAAGCTACGCACGGCTTTGATTTGGTTCTCTTGTTTTTGCTGAGCGTCGGCAAATTTTAAATCTATACCCCGCTGTTTGGCCTCAGCTTTAACAGCTTCACTGAAGCTCGTTCGCCAACCACTCTCGGATCCAACCTGTGAAAAGCCCACCGTAGTGGCGTAGGCACAAGTTGCACTCACAGCCCATAATCCCAATGCGGTAATGATTTTATTATGTTTCATTATTATTCCCTTTATAATTTTAGGTAACAGAGATCCCCAGCCTGCTAAAATCAGCAGGCTAACTCGTATAAATAAATATTATTTCGCCTTTATTGAATTAAATATTCTTAAACTTATGTACCGTAATTTGTTGATATTGAGTATTTGCCTCGAGCATTACACTCGGGAAATGGTCAATGTTTACCGCATTCGGATAACCGTGGGTTTCAAAACAGAGCCCATGGAATTGATTAATGCTATAACCTTCATGGTCAATATGGCTGCCATCGAGAAAGTTGCCACTGTAAAATTGCACGCCAACTTCTGTGGTGCTAATTTCGAGTTCTCGGCCGGAAAGCGGATCTTTTAATACCGCAATAGTCTGCAAACTGTTTTTATTGTCAGGATTTCTATCCATCACAAAATAATGATCATAACCATTAGCTAATTGCTTAATATCCGTGGCAATAGCCTTTGGTTGTTTAAAATCGTAGGCGCTATCGTCGACTAGGATTAATTCGCCGGTTGGGATCTGTTCATTATCTAGGGCAAGAATATGGCTGGCATGGATGGTTAACTCATGCTCCAAAATACCTTGCTGTTTGTTTGAGGCAAGATTCCAGTAGGCATGATTGGTTAAACAGACGGGTGTGGTTTTATCGCAAGTGGCGTGATAACTTAGGATTAATTCATTGTTTTCATTGAGGCGGTATTCTAGCTTAATGGCAAGATTACCCGGAAATCCTTGATCGCCATCGGGACTGGTAATGCTGAAAACCGCCGCCACACTGTCACTGTCCTGCAAAGTCTCAATCTGCCAAGTGCAATGGCTTAATCCTTTAGGGCCGCCGTGAAGTTGGTTATTGCCTTCATTGGCGACTAATTGAATCGTTTTACCTGCTAAGGGAAATTGTGCTTTACCAATACGATTCGCGACACGGCCTGCGGTAATACCAAAATAATACGGATTAGTCTCCCAATCTTTAATATCTTGATAGCCAAGACTTAATGAAATAGGTTGCTCATCTTTGCCATAAAGTTTTACCGACCAAATGCTAGCGCCGTAATTTGACAGAACCACTTCAAGCCCGTGGCTATTGGTAAGCGTGACTAATTGTAATTCATCCGCAAATGCGGCATGTTCTACATTTTTTTTAGAGACGGAGAGTTGCATGGTGAGTGCTTTACCTTTTATTTAAAAATAAACTCAGCACTCACCTCATTATTCAATGAACTGAAATTTTATTGTGATATTTAAATCCAACCACCATCGACAATAAAATTTTGTGCGGTGCAGAGTTTGCTATCATCTGCTGCTAAAAATAACGCCATAGCAGCAATATCTTCGGGCATCACATATTCTTTAATACATTGGTTATTTTCGATATGTTTTGCCGTATCTTTATCTACCCAGTGTGTGAGTTGACGTTTTGTCATCACCCAACCCGGCGTTAAGGTATTAATCCGGATTTTATCTTTGCCTAAATCGGCGGCTAAACCTCGAGTTAAGCCCATGACACCAGCTTTTGAGGCCGTATATCCCGCCATTCCCGCTTGACGATTGTGCCAACTCATCGAGCCAAAATTGATAACAGAACCCCCGCCGAGCCGCTGCATTTGCGGTCTTACCGCTTGTACGGCAAAAAAGTAGTGCCGCAAATTGGTATTTAAGCATTGGTCCCAATATTCTGGCGTGACTTCATCTATGCTATGCCTTTCATCGCACGCGGCATTGTTAATCAATACTGAGATAGGGCCTAAATCGTCTTCCACCTGAGCAATGACGCTTTTAAGCGCAGCTACATCGACAAGATCACAGTGATAAAATTTCACGCTAGCGTCAGGCTGAGTCTGCTTAAGGCCTGTGACAAGTTGAGTCGACTCCTCAACTAAAATGTCGACAAATGCCACCTTAGCGCCCTGCTCTAAAAAAGACCGTACTAAGCAAGCCCCAATACCCGTACCACCGCCACTGATAAAAATGGTCTTACCTTGTAAACTCGGGTATTGATTAGTCAACTTCATAACTCAACCTTTTATTAAAATAATTATTTGGTTTCATTATAAAAGAAAACGAGTTCATATTTAATGGGAATGTGCGGGTATCTCTGCACCTCGACATCCCACGAGAAAATCAAAATCACATCCCTCATCCGCCTGCAGCACATGGTCTTTAGAGCGAGAGATAGCCGCCATTGATTGGAATGGATTTCACCGCCGCGAGTTTTGCTAGGCGCGCCTGTAACTCTTGATCGCTGATCTCCAGCTGTAATATCCCTGCATAGGTATCGAGCGCTATCATGTCACCATTTTGTACTGCGGCGAGCGGCCCGAGTGCCTGCGCTTCTGGCGCAACATGGAGAACAACGGTACCAAAGGCGGTGCCACTCATGCGTGCATCGGAAATCCTTACCATATCTTTAATTCCTTTTTTCAAAAGCTTAGGTGGCAATCCCATATTGCCAACCTCAGCCATGCCCGGATATCCCTTAGGGCCACAGTTTTTAAGCACCATAATACTGGTTTCATCTATCTCCAGTTCGGGATCACCAATGCGGGCGTTGTAATCATCAAAACTTTCAAACACGACCGCTTTACCACGGTGTTGCATCAAGTGCGCGCTGGCGGCGGAGGGCTTGATCACTGCGCCGCGAGGCGCGAGATTGCCGCGCAGTACGCGAATGCCGCCATTTTCGACCAAGGGATTTTCAAGTGACATAATCACCTCTTGGTTATAACAAGGCGCCTCTTTAACATTGTCCCAGAGGCTAGCAGCATTGACGGTGAGCGTGTTTTTGCTCAGTAAATCTTGTTCAAACAGCTGCCTTAATACTGCTGGCAGTCCACCTGCATAGTAAAAGTCTTCCATTAAGTACTGACCCGAAGGCTTAAGATTCACTATGGTCGGTACTTCGTAACCATGGCGCCAGTCATCGAGTGACAGCTCAACACCTATCCTGCCGGCAATCGCCTTTAAATGGATAACGGCGTTGGTTGAACCACCAATGGCAGCATTGACTTTGATGGCATTAATAAAAGCATCACGGCTTAAAATTTTACTTAAGGTCAAATCCTCTTTGACCATGTCCACAATTCGCATTCCCGACATATGCGCCAATACTTGGCGGCGAGAATCCACCGCAGGAATGGCTGCATTGTGTGGCAAACTCACCCCAAGGGTTTCCACCATACAGGCCATAGTCGATGCTGTTCCCATAGTGTTGCAGGTGCCCGTTGAGCGTGACATATCCGCTTCGGCATTCATAAATGCGGAGAGACTGATGTTGCCAGCTTTATATTCTTGATGCAGTTCCCACACGAGTGTGCCCGAACCGACATCCTGGCCCTTATGCTTACCATTGAGCATGGGACCACCGGTAACAACGATTGTCGGTAAATCACAACTGGCCGCGCCCATTAATAAAGCCGGAGTCGTTTTATCGCAGCCCACTAACAGCACAACACCGTCGATGGGATTGCCACGAATGGCTTCTTCCGTGTCCATAGCCGCAAGGTTACGCGTTAACATGGCGCTAGGGCGCAAATTGGACTCGCCATTTGAAAACACGGGGAACTCCACCGGAATGCCACCCGCTTCCCGAATACCATTCTTTACTCTTTGGGCCAATTCCCGCAGATGACCATTGCAGGGCGTCAATTCCGACCAGGTATTACAAATCCCAATCACAGGCTTATTTTGAAAGTGATGCTCTGGTATGCCTTGGTTTTTCATCCAACTGCGGTACATAAAGCCATTTTTATCATCACTACCAAACCAGCTTGCCGAACGAAGTGTTTTCGGTTTTTTATTATTCATATGACACCTTCGTTTTCCAAAGCACGTGCCCTGCCCGACATATTCAATTAGCCGCATTACAGTCGACTATCAGAGAGTTGGCGCACCTTTATGCCCTGGGTTAACAATTTGTACTTTAATATTGCTAGCACGTAAAAGTATTGGTATTACTATAATACTAAAATATCAAAAAACAATAGAGGAAGTATGAAAAAGGCATTTTCTAGTATTTGTGTGAGTGCTTGTTTGGCATTGATCACCACGGCAAGTACAGCGGCAATTGCTGCGAACCCTTTGTTTACGGATGTATTTACCGCCGATCCTGCCGCTATAGTGCACCAAGATACTGTCTATCTTTATACTGGCCATGATGTTGCAAAGGACAATCGTACCTTCTTTGAAATGCATGACTGGCTGGTTTTTAGCTCTAAGGATATGCATAACTGGACGGCCCACGGTAGCAAGTTATCGGTGAAGGATTTCAGCTGGGCAAAAGGAGATGCATGGGCCAGCCATGTGATCGAAAAAGAAGGTAAGTTTTACTGGTATGTCACGGTAAGACACAACAAAATCAATGGTTTTGCCATAGGTGTCGCGGTTGCAGATAGTCCACTCGGCCCTTTCAAGGATGCCCGCGGCAGCGCCCTTATCACCAATGATATGACCACAGATACTGAGATTGATTGGGATGATATCGATCCTGCTGTTTTTATCGATGATGACAAGCAAGCCTATCTGTTTTGGGGCAACACTAAGCCAAGATTTGCCAAGTTAAAACCCAATATGATTGAACTCGATGGCCCGATCCATGCTATTGATGTTCCTAACTTTACCGAAGCACTTTGGGTACATAAAAAAGATAAAACCTATTATCTTTCATACGCTTCAGGCTTCCCTGAAAAAATTGCCTATGCCACCAGTGATAGCATTCTGGGCCCCTGGAAGTACCACGGCATCTTAAATGAAGTGGCGGGCAACTCGCCGACAAACCATCAAGCAATCATTGAATTTAAAGGTAAATCCTACTTTATCTATCATACCGGCGCCTCGCAGAATGGTGGCGGTGAGTTTAGACGTTCAGTCGCAATTGACCCGCTGCATTACAATGCCGATGGCACCCTACAGCGTATTCATATGACAAGCGAAGGCATCAACGAGCCGCAGTAATCCTATTTTTTACTCGCTCTAAAGTAAAAAAGGTGAACCTAAGTTCACCTTTTTTATTTGCAGTAAAGCGGCGTTAAAAATTTAAGCAAGCCGTTATTTACGCACGATATTTTTATGCACTGTATCTTGAGACGTCGAGAGTAATTTATTCATCTCGGCTTTCGCGCCTTCACTGTCCCCTGCGGCAATCGCAGTATAAATGGCCTTATGGCCTGGGAGTGATTGGATAAAGTCATCCTGAATTGTGCTACTGAGTCTAAAGATTTCGAGCAGTGCAGATTGAATCGACACGCCGAGAGACACCATAAACTCGTTATTGGTCGCATCTAAAATCGCCATGTGGAAATCGATATCCGAGGTATACACTTCATCCGTACCTAATTCGGCCGCTTCCATCTTGGCATAAGCAGCCGCAATCACCTCAAGCTGCTCTGGGGTGCGTTTCTTGGCAGCCAATTCCGCCGCAGCAGGTTCAAATACGGCACGAATTTCATAGAGCGAAGTATAAAACTCGGGTGAAGGTTTCGATTGGGAAAACCAGTTTAAGATCACCGGATCAAACATATTCCAGTGGCGACGCTCACGAATTCGAGTGCCAAGCTTAGGGCGAGACTCGATAAGCCCTTTTGCTGTGAGCACCTTAAAGGCTTCCCTTAAGGAGGTGCGTGATACTTCCAGCTCTTCACAGATAGCATTTTCGTTAGGGATATATTCACCTGGCGCATAAAAGCCGCCCACAATGCGAGAACCTAATTCGCTTGCCACCCAGTTATGGATATTCTGCGGACGGTTATTTGCCTGATTTGCCATAGTGCCCTCTTTAACTCTCTATCTCTGTGCTCAATCCAATCAGCTGGATAAGGTACTTAACGCTGATAAACAAATGTTATGATACTACCTTTCATGATAAAGGTAATAAAAATTTTGTTAACGCTAAGAATTTATGGGAATTTCCTTAAACTCATTGTCCCTACCTTACCCCAAACTTTTACATTGTAAAGCCTAATTTTGCGTTTTAGCCAGTGATTGGACAAGCTCGCAACGGCTATTGAGCGCCTAGGAAATAGTCATTTTCAATCTGTAATTCAGCATGCACATCGACCACAAACATCCCCGCCGCTTCGGCGGCTTGGATACCCGCCTTCGCATCTTCAAATACGATACAGCGCTCTGGCGCTATGCCCATCAACTCGGCGCAGCGTAAAAAAGTATCAGGCGCAGGTTTGGGTGACGCGACTTGGTCAGCCCCCACCACATAATCGACTAATTCCAACAATCCACACAGGGTTAAGATTTGAATTGCTTCCTCTGTGTAGGCGCCTGTGCCGACCGCCATTGGGCGTTTGCCCTGATTCTGCTTGGCAAATTCGGCTAATGCCGTCGGTTTGACATATAAATGCATAGTGTCGCGCACTAGAGCTTCTTTATACTCGTTCATGGCTTCGCAACTGGCCGTTGGTGTGACGCCAAAATGGGCGATCAGAATCTCTAAGGAGCCAATAGTAGGCACGCCAGCTAACGAGCGCATTAGTGTAGGCTCCACGGGGATCCCAAAGTGATTCAAGGTTTGTCGCCATGCCTGTTCATGCAACTGACCGCTGTCTACTAAGGTGCCATCCATATCGAAGATAATGCCGTCAAATTCTGTATACATCTGTGTTAACCCTATGAAATGAATGGTTCCAGAAAAATGAAAGCCGCCCGAAGGCGGCTTTGTTCCTGCGCAAGAATTATAACCCTCTTGCTAAACCGTAATAAACGGAATTTTGGCGAAGTTCATTCTTAAACTCGCGGATCTTAGTGTCGGCATCGATGATAACCAGTTCAGCGCCGGCCATTTCGGCAAAGTCGACAATCTGATCTGTGGTGATGGCTTGACTATAGGCCGAGTGGTGAGCGCCACCGGCGTGGATCCAGGCTGCGGCGGCAACCGCTAAATTCGGACGAGGCTCCCACAGCGCAGACGCGACAGGCAGATTTGGCAGATCCTGTGGTGGTGTCACTGTATCTAATTCATTGAGAATGATACGGAAACGGTTACCTAAATCGATTGTCGATACATTGATTGCAGGGCCCGCTTTACCAGTGAATAACAGACGTGGCACGTCACAACGCACACCAATGGTATGGCGGTGAACTTCTAAACGCGGTTTTGCCGCAGCAATCGAGGGGCACACTTCTAACATGTGGGCGCCGAGAACTTGATCTGTCTCGCCAAAGTTATAGGTGTAGTCTTCCATAAATGAAGTTCCACCGGCACGGCCTTGGCCCATGACCTTCATAATGCGCACCATGGCAGCCGTTTTCCAGTCACCTTCGCCGCCGTAACCGAAACCGTTCGCCATCAGACGTTGGGTAGCCAGTCCCGGTAATCCTGTCATACCAGTCAGGTTTTCGAAGCAGTTGGTAAAGGCACCAAATTGACCTTGGGTTAAGAATTGGGTTAAGCCGAGTTCAATCTTGGCTTCTTTTCTTAAACGGTCTAATTGGTATTCATCACCAAAAAGTTCGTTACCCACTTGGTATTCGCTGGCGTAACGGTCGAGCTGTGCGGTTACATCGCCTTCGGCAATGGCTGCAATCGCTTCATTAAGTTCACCTAAGCTATAGGCGTGCACTTCGTAACCGAATTGAATTTGTGCGGCAACTTTGTCGCCTTCGGTCACGGCCACTTGACGCATGTTGTCGCCAAAGCGGGCGATACGCAGGTTTTGGCTCTCGTGCCAACCCGCTGCTGCGCGGCACCAATCATCGATTTGTGACTGTACATCGCTCGATTGCCAGTGACCCACAACCACTTTGCGCTCTTTACGCATACGAGTGCCGATAAAACCAAATTCGCGGCAACCGTGGGCACTTTGGTGGGTGTTCATATAGTTCATATTGATTTCGCTCCAAGGGAGCTCGGCATTGAACTGGGTATGTAAATGCATGAATGGCTTGCTTAATTCATTCAGGCCAGCAATCCACATCTTGGCGGGAGAGAAAGTGTGCATCCACAGAATGACGCCAACACAGTTTTCATCGCTGTTGGCCGCTTGGCATACGGCATGAATTTCCCGTGGAGATTTTACGGTTGGCTTATACACCACTTCTATCGAAATAGCGGAAGATTCATTAAAGCCATGAACAATTTGCTCACTGTTTTTAGCGACTTGCTCTAATACCTTCGGGCCGTATAAATCCTGTGACCCTGTGATAAACCACACTTGTTTTTGTTTGAAGGCTTTCATATTACTCTCTCTAGTTTGAAATGAGACCCGACTGGCAATTACTTGCTTTGGCCGTAATAAGCGTCTTTTCCATGCTTACGCAAATAATGCTTATCAATAAGCTCTTGTTTTAACTGACTGATACCTGGTGATAAGGTTTTGGTGAGATACGCCATCCGAGCGATTTCTTCGAGCAACACGGCGTGGTACACAGATTTAGCTGCATTCGCGCCCCAAGTGAACGGAGCATGCCCTGCCACTATCACCATGGGCGACTCGTTGGGATCTCGGTCGGCGAAACAATCGAGGATCTGCACGCCGGTTTCTTCTTCGTAGTCGCGGCTGATCTGATCATTGCGCATCACTGCTGTGCATGGAATTTCACCGTACACATAATCGGCCTGTGTCGTGCCTAAGCAGGGAATCGCGATCTGCGCCTGCGCCCACGCGGTGGCATAGGTTGAATGGGTATGGGTAATGCCACCAATACTCTGCCACTGACGATACAAATAGGTGTGCGTCTTGGTATCGGATGAAGGACGCATGCGCCCTTCGACGATTTGATTCTCAAGGTCAACAATCACAATGTCTTCAACCTTCAAATCTTCATAGGGCACGCCGCTGGGCTTGATACCAATCACGCCCAGTTGACGGTCAATTTGTGAAACGTTGCCAAAGGTGTAAGTCACCAGTTTGCGTTTCTCAAGCTCCATGTTGGCTTCGTAGACTTCGCGTTTTAGCTCTAAAAAAGACATCTTATTTTGCTCCATCAACATAGTGGCCAAGGGCTAAGTACGCTTGATAAAGCGCTTGATATTTCTGTGCGTTTTCAGGATTCGGTTGATAGGTTTTCGCAACGCTTGAGGCCATTGCGGCTTGGGCACTCAACACATCGGGATAAACCCCGGCTGCGGTTGCGGCATAAATGGCGGCGCCGAGGGCACAGCTTTGTTCGCTCTCGAGTACGTCGATATTGCAATTCCACACATCGGCGCAGGTTTGCATAATGAAGTCGGATTTTTTCGAGATCCCACCTATAGTGACCACATGGTCAATGCAAACGCCTTCTTGTTTGAAGCGCTCGATAATGGCCCGTGCGCCATAGGCGCTGGCTTCCACTAAGGCTTTGAAGACTTGCGGTGCTTGGCTGCCCATGGTTAAGCCTGTGATAGCCATGGCAACGGATTGATCAGCATCGGGCGTGCGACGTCCATTAATCCAATCCAGCGCGACAATACCCGTCTCGCCAACGGGGAGTTTCGCGGCCGCATTGCCCAGCACGGTTAAGGTTTCAGCCTCGAGTTGCTGAATAAGTTTGGCTCTGGTGTCGTCATCAAACAGCGCTGAAGTGTCGAGCTGTTGCATCGGCCATGCGGTGAGTTCCCTAAACCAAGCGTAGAGATCGCCAAAGGCGGACTGACCCGCTTCAAGGCCAATCATGCCGGGTAATACGGAACCATCGACCTGACCGCAAATCCCTTTGATACAACGCTCACCAATATCTTCATAACTGGCGACGGTAATGTCGCAGGTAGAGGTCCCCATCACCTTGGTTAATACGCCGGGCTTAACATTGGCCCCAACGGCGCCTGCGTGGCAGTCGAATGAGCCAAAAGACACGATAACCTCGGTCGATAGTCCTAAATGCTGCGCCCACTCTGGTGTTAGCAGGCCACAAACCGTGTCGGATGTGCAGGTTTCAAGGGGTAATTTGTCTCTTAAACCATCGAGTAAAGGGTCGATGCCAACGAAAAAGTCATTCGGTGGATAGCCATTCCATGACTCGTGCCACATCACTTTATGACCGGCGGCGCAGCGCCCAGCCTTAAAGACTTTTGGATGTGTGGTGCCCGTCATTAATGCGGTGATCCAATCACAGTGCTCGACCCAGCTATAGGCAGCTTGTCTGACTTCTGTGTCGTGGCGCAGTACGAATAGCGCTTTGGCCCAAAACCATTCGGAGGAGTAAATTCCCCCTTCATATTTCAGGTAATTTTCGTTTGCATTATTTGCCGCGGCGGTAATTTGCTGAGCTTCGAGGATGGCGCTGTGATCTTTCCAAAGCAAAAACATGGCATTGGGGTTATTCGCAAACTCTGGTTTTAAGGCTAAGGCAACGCCAGATTCGTCGACGGCAATGGGAGTTGAACCTGTGGTATCAACACTCAACCCGCAGACTCTTTGCGCGGCGCCACTGGGGGCTTTTGTCCATAATCCTTGCACTACCTCGATAAGACTTTCGATGTAATCGAGGGGATGTTGTCTAAATTGATTCTTCGCGGGCTCACAAAACAGCCCCTTCTTCCAACGTGGGTAGTACACCACATTGGTTGCTACTTCTGCGCCCGTTTGGGTATCCACCAATAACGCGCGTACTGAATCAGAGCCGTAATCAAGCCCTAACGCGTAAGCCCCTAAAACATTCGACATTTGCATCCCCATTCATTTTGTCTGCGCCCTATTCGGTTTACGCAGGTAGAGTGAATATCATTTCATACTACAATATTACTACGAGTTAATAGTAATACAATATGATTTTAGTTGTTGGGTGATAAAATTTTTAACATTAAGGCTGAGCATGTAACGATTAGGTGAGGAAGAGTGTGGAAAACTAAGCTGCGCTTAGCTTGACTCAAACGGTAAGAAGTCGAATAATGGCGCTAGGTTGCAGAGACACCTATCCGCAGAAGATGACATCACTCTGACTCATATCTCGATGTACGCATCACATGTATGACACAACAATTGATTAGGTTTGGCTTAGCGGAAATGCCAATAAAACTTAGGAGAATTGTTTGTGATACAACAAATTACCCCAGCACCACGCGCCTTAACTGAAGTCAAAATCCACGCTAAAAAGCGCCTTAAAGCCTGCCACGCTGGTGATGCAATGGCGCTGGATAAATTCGCCCCCTTGATGAATAAGCAAGGTTTTACGCAGCAGGATATTCAGCTTAAGCATTGCCAAAGCCTATTGGCTCGTGAAATCGGTTTTACTGATTTTAATCACTGCCAAAGAGTGTTATCTGGGCAAGCACACATCGGTGAAGACTTAGGTACCCTATTCCATAGCAGGCGCTGCGATACCTTGCTCAATCACTGGTTCAGCGGTTTTGATGAGGCACTGACTTTTTTAAAGCAATCACCGCAGATGGTGTTGTTGCCCTATAAAAAGCAGTTCTTGGTGGTCAACGGCGCCGACTATGTTGATGCTCTTGGACTCATATTGAGTGAACCCGCCTGCATCTACAGTACATGGGTGGGGAATGAAACGGTTCCTGCCTATGAAGCTTTTGCGCTAAGTCTTATCAGGCATAAGCTCACTTAGCCTAGCCTTACTTATCCTAAGCTGCTTTGCTATTTGAAAATCCTAGGGCGTGTTGACGTTTCATGGTTATTTTTGCAGCAATTAGGCTGGCTTTTATGCAAGGCAACGTCCGTGCAGTGTAGTTATTCTACATAAACGGACGATAACGCGGCAGAAAAGCCAGCCAAATGCTGCCCGAAGGGTTCGTCTGGCAAGCCCTTGCTCTTTGTCACTCGTCATTTGAGTAGAATAACTACACATCATTCCTCGTTTCGCGAGCACGAGCTTGCCAGAACGAACAAAATCTAATCCCGAAACGTCAACACGCCCTAGCTAATGGGAAATTAAATCTATTGCGAAAGAAAAAGGCCGCGTCAAATTCCATAAATAAAAAAATCCATCATTGTTGATGGATTTTCCGTGGGATCTCGCGGAGGAGCTGCGATTAGCATGAGGAATCCTAGGGTTCAACTCCCGAAATTCCAAAACAGAAAAGCTATCATTACTAATGGTTTATCTGTGGAATATTGCCAAGGAGCTGCGCTTAGAATTAGGAACCCTAGGGTTCAACTCCCGAAATTCCAAAAACAAAAAAGCCATCATTGCTGATGGCTTTTCCGTAGAATATGGCGGAGGAGCAGGGATTTGAACCCTGGGTGGGCTATAAACCCACGCCGGTTTTCAAGACCGGTGCATTAAACCACTCTGCCACCCCTCCGAACGATGCGCATAATATAAGTTAGTTTACTGACTGTAAAGCACTAACTGATAATTTTGCGCTAACTGCTCGTATTACATTCAATCTGCTTGATTTTGCTTCTTATCCACATTGATCCCAAGGCGAGCTGGATCCGGCGCAGTAAAGTGTTTGGCAAAATCGGCCCATGTTTGTTCAGTTTTTAACAGGTAACCCAAGATCACCACTAATGAACAGCTCAAAATGGCCCAACCTATGGCAACTTCTCCTGAGCTTGCCCAGAGCGCGACTAAGCTTGAGGCGCCAAATGCGATAGTGATTTGCAAAAAGTTCTGTAATCCTGCCGCTTTAGCCGCATTTTGGGTAAATTGTTGCAAGGCGCTGTTCACGACGATGGGATAAATCGCCCCGTTCGCCGCTGCAAGTATCGAGAACGAAATCAGCAGTGGGAAAATAGTTTCCATCTTCATTAATAAGGTGAAAAATACAATTGAGATAACACAGAGTCCAAACATTGCCAATAATACGTTGAGTGTACGGTCGGCACCAATACGTTTTATCAATAACTTACTCGCGTATCCGCCCACAATAAACATGATGGTTTGCGGAATAAAGCTAAGGCCAATTTCGGTTGCTTGATAGCCATGCTGCTCCATCACAATCGGCCATACCGTCAAGTAGGCAAAGAACGCACCTGAACACGCACCAAAAATCACTACGTTACCTAAATAACGGGTATTTTTCAAAATCTGCTTGTAGGAAACTGCGCTTGGCTTAGCATCCTGATGCGCTGCATGGCTCGGCACGAAGTATAAGGTCATCAGCACCAATAAAAAGGCAATCACACACAATGAGATAAAGATTGCACGCCATCCAAAATCGTTCAGAATATAAGCGCCAAGGATTGGGGCTAATGCGGGTGACAATGCCACTAACGGCATAATATTGCTGAAGATCCCCTGAGCTTTTTCGGCATCATACTGTTCGACCACAATCGCTTGCCAAATAACGCCAGCACTACAGGCGCCAATGGCTTGGAAGAATCGAGCGATATTCAACATCAGTATCGAGTCGCTATTGGCAATTGCAACACTGGACGCGGCAAAAATGCCAAGGCCGAAGATCAGGGCATAACGTTTGCCGAGTTTACTGACCAAAGGGCCATAAATCAGCTGCCCTAAGGCTAAACCAGCCAAGAAACAGGTGAGCGACATCGCCACTTGTGAAGGTGAAGAATTGAACGAACTTTCAATTGCTTTGAAAGCAGGTAAATACATGTCTGTGGCAATAAAGCCTAACATGCTTAACAAGGCTAAATAGAATAAGAATATAAAAAACTTCATATTTACAAAGATATTACTAGATGTTTTCATAAAATAATCATGTCAAAAGACTTAAGGCGTGCAGTCTAAATACTTGTTAATTTGATTGGAAACGTTTATTTTTGACAGATGCTATCAATTATTTTCATTGCAATGGATGTCAGCTATGCTCTCGGAACAAGCGTTAGAACTCATTGATATCGTGGCCCGGGTGGGGAGTTTTACGGCGGCAGCCAATCGACTGCACAAGGTCCCTTCAGCGGTCAGTTATGCCGTTAAGCAAATCGAAGAAGAACTTGGCGTAGTGTTATTTGAGCGCCACCACCGCAGCGTGACCTTAACCCCTGCGGGAGAGCATTTTGTTAAGCAAGCCAGAAACTTGCTGACTCAAATGGATGAGATGAAACGTGGCACTCAACGTGTGGCAAATGGTTGGCAACCCACACTGTCTATCGCCTTAGATAACATAGTCCGCGCGGACAGAATTAGCGTATTAATCGCCGACTTTTACCGTCATTTCCATGATATTGAGCTTATCATCCGCATCGAGGTCTTTAACGGGGTGTGGGAGGCGCTTGCGACCGGTCGAAGTGATATCGCCATTGGTGCAACCACCGCCATTCCCGTAGGTGGCGTATACCAATATAAAGACATGGGCGATATTCAATGGGCGTTTTTGGTGAGTAAAAACCATCCCTTAGCCAGTATTGACCGGCCATTGACCGATGATGAATTGCGTCCCTTCCCCTCTATTTGTTTGGAAGATACCTCGCGGGAAATTCCTAAGCGCATGACCTGGTTATTGGAGAATCAGCGCAGACTCGTGGTGCCGGATTGGATCCGCGCGATTAACTGTTTTAGAGAGGGCCTCGGCATTGGCTATATGCCAGTTCATTTGGCCAGCGTCTTTATCAAAGCTGGCGCCTTGGTCGAAAAACAGCTTGAAAATCCTAAGCTAACCAGCCCCTGCTGTCTGGCTTGGAATGCCGACAAAATGTCGCCTGCCCTCGCCTGGGTGCTGGATTATTTAGGCGATACCGATAAATTACACCGTGAATGGCTGGCGTAATATTGCCGTATGATCACAGGATTAAGCTTGTTTTAAAGTCTTTGTGTTGCACTGTTGTAACGAAATACGGCTGAATCATCAGACAACACAGAAAAATCAGCCTTTACAACTTGTTATTTGTGGCGTGAATCCTTTAAGCCAAGCGCTGTTTTAGTTACTATGCAAACAGGATTACTGGATTTGCGAGATTAATGGGAACTCTCGTGCCCGTTAAAAATCAAAATGATCAGTTTGGATTCAAAAGCTAATGGAGAAAGATATGACTCAGCAAACCCTGTACTCAACGAGTGCATCCACCTTAGAAGTGAATAAACTTCTTAAAAACACTTATCTGTTACTGGCCATGACCCTCGCCTTTTCTGCATTGTGTGCAGGCTTAGCGATGGCGCTCAACATCAGCCCACTGATGTCACTCGGTTTATCTATCGGTGGTTTAGTGCTGTTGTTTGTTACCCTACGCAAAGCTGACTCGGCTGCGGGCATCTTCTGGGTATTTGCCTTCACTGGTATGGAAGGCGCCTCATTAGGTTACATGCTTAACCACTACGCTGGCATGACCAATGGCTCTGAGCTTATCATGCAAGCTTTAGGATTAACCTCGGTTATCTTTATTGCGCTCTCGGCCTATGCAGTCACTACTAAGAAAGATTTCTCTTTCCTACGTGGTTTCCTGTTCGCCGGATTGATTGTGGTGATCGCCGCTGCACTGATTAACATTTTCGTGGGTAACAGTGTGGCCTTTATGGCGATTAACGCGGGTCTTGCGCTGTTAATGACCGGCTTTATCCTGTTCGACACTAGCCGTATCGTGAATGGTGGCGAGACTAACTATATCCGCGCCACTATCTCCTTGTATCTGGACTTTTTAAACCTATTCATCGCCATTTTGCATTTGCTTGGCATTGGTAACGATGATTAATGATTAATCCCCTTTTCGGGAAACTTACGCTAAAATGGCCCTACTTTTAGGGCCATTTTTTTTATGATGAGCAAATTTATTATCCAAGTAAACGGGCCAGCCTATGGCACGTCGGCAAGTGTGAATGCCCTACGTTTCACCCAAGCCTCCCTGCAAAGCGGACATGAGATTGTCTGTGTGTTTTTCTATCAGGATGGCGTGTATAACTCCACGGACTTTAACTTACCCGCATCCGATGAATATGATGTGGTTAAAGGCTGGAAACAACTGGCGGCCGAGCATCAAGTCTCGTTAGTGAACTGTGTTTCTGCGGCATTACGGCGCGGCATCGTCTCGCAGCAAGAGGCGCAGGAAAACGGGCTAAGCCACTGGAATGTGGAACGTTCTTTTATTATGGGTGGACTGGGAGAACTGGTCACGGGAATTGAATCAGCCGATCATTTGATCTGCTTTTAAGCTTCGGAAATGTTATGAAAAAAATCTGTATATTGTTCCGAAGCGCGCCCCATGGCACCACTAAAGGCCGCGAAGCCCTAGACTTTGCCCTGTTAAGCGCCAGTTTTGAGCAAGAAGTGAGTTTAGTGTTTGTCGATGAAGGCGTGCTTCATCTGCTTAAAGACCAACAACCCGAACTTATCGGTGGTAAAGATTACCTTGCAGCGTTAAAAGCGCTCCCGTTGTACGACATCGAATCGGTGTTTGCCTGCAAACAGTCCTTAGGTGACTACGGCTTAAGCCATGGTTTGCTGTCGATTCCGGTGACTATCTTAAACGATGAAGCGATTTCAGCTCACTTAAAAGCCGTCGATGAGGTCTTAGTATTCTAATGATTTTACATCATATTCAAACCTCGCCCAGCCGAGACAATGCCCTCAAACTTTGCCTGCGTTATGCATGTAAAGAGGATGCGATTTTACTCTCGAGTGATGGCGTAAATGCATTATTACTGCGCCAATGGGCCATGGCGCTATCCCCCTTTAAGGTGATGGTGCTGAAAGACGATGTCATCGCCCGCGGCTTAACGGAACGTCTTAATAACATTAGTCAAATTGATTACAACGAGTTTGTCACTCAAGCTCTACAGCACGATAAGGTGATCACGTGGTAAATCCGCTTATATTTAACGGCGTCGAAATTGAGCGCGACCATCAAGGCTATTTGAAGAATATCGCCGACTGGCACCCGGATATGGCGCCGCTGCTCGCTCATGAAGAACAAATTGAACTGACCAGTGCTCACTGGGAAGTGGTCAATTTTGTTCGGGATTTTTATCTGGAATATAAAACCAGCCCTGCGATTAGGGTGTTAGTTAAAGCCATTGGCCAAACCTTAGGCCCAGATAAAGGCAATTCCAAATACCTCTATACGCTGTTTCCCGTTGGCCCAGCTAAACAGGCGACAAAAATCGCAGGATTGCCTAAACCAGCTAAATGCATCTGATCACGAAAGGCATATAGCATATATGCCTTCAATCATTACCCCTTAAGTACCCGCTTTTTGTAGCCTTTGCTTGATATCGGCGTATCTACATTTTTCCAAACGTCCGAAGCCTTGGAGTTTGCGAGATTGCAAACGAGTCAAGATAGGTTGAGTCAGGCCTGCTAAAAACTGGCATTGGGTATCTAAGGACAAAGGTGCTAAGCCTTTGGCTTCTGCTGCGAGTTTTAACTCGTTTAAATCGGCACGAATTTGCGTATCATCAGGCCATATTGGCTCTTCAGAATAGGTCAATTTAGCCACATGGCCACGACAAACACTGCAATGACCACAGGATTGAGGTGCTGCATTATCGTCAAAATAGCGAGCTAAATTGTAATTTAAGCAAGTCGTTAGCTCAAAAAATCGTACTAACTGTGCAATGCGAGCAATTTCTTTTACTTCTTTATCAGCAAAGTATTGATAGAGCCGCTCTGCTCGGTTTTCCTGTAATAAACCTTTTTCATCGACTTGATAGACATCGGTGACTTGCTTTGCTTCTAATTCAATGAGTTGCTGACTCGCAAGATATTCTAACGCAGCCATTACTCGAGTCCGTTCAGCCCCCGTAGCCTGATACAGTGAAGAAAAATCCAAACTGCCCCAAATGCGCTTCATTTGAGTGTGGGCGAAAATATCGGTTAAAAATGCCTGCCGTTCGGGTGAAAACTGATGCAAAAATTGCTCTTGCGGCACAATAAAACGGTAACGAATATCGGCGTAATAGGCATAAAGTGGTTTGATGATGCCTTGCATTTCAAGCTGCACGAGTAACGTTTTCAGAGGGAGTTGTCTAATATTACTCACATTTGACAGTTGATGAAGTTGCAGTTCCCAACGTCCATTGTGGGTTTCTTCGCGAATGTTATTAATTACAGCCTTAATACTTGCCAGTTCAGGCGTATCGCCATAAACAAAGTTTTCGACAGTGTTGATCCCATCCAAATTGGCTAAAGTGACGCAATGGGAAAGTTGTCCATCACGCCCTGCGCGGCCAATTTCTTGGCAGTAATTTTCAATAGATTTTGGTAAGTCATAGTGGATCACAAAACGAATATTGCTTTTATCAATCCCCATTCCAAAGGCGATGGTCGCAACAACGATGTTGATATTGCCCTGCATAAAGTCCTGCTGAATTTGCTGGCGTTTCTCATCCTCAAACCCAGCATGATAGGCGCTTGCTTCAAATCCCATACGGCAAAGTTCAGCGGCCACCTCCTCTGCTGTATGCTGCAAAGTCACATAGACAATTCCTGCACCGATAACATGTTGTAACTGCTGTTGTAGTGCAGCCAACTTGTGTTGACTTGCTACAGGTAGTACTGTCAAGTCGAGGTTAGCACGATAAAAGCCTGTTTGAACAATGTGTTGTGGCTTAATATCAAAACGCGCCGCCATATCAAGCTTTACTTTACGTGTTGCAGTAGCAGTGAGTAACAGCACCAATGGAATCGCTAGTTCGCGCCGATAATCGGGGAGTTTTAAATAATCGGGGCGAAAATTATGTCCCCATTCTGAGATACAGTGTGCTTCATCAACAACTAGCATAGAGATCGGAATTGATTGAATAAATTGCCTAAATCGCTCATTTTTAAATCGCTCCACCGAAACCATTAGCAATTTTAACTCGCCTGAGCGAGCCTCACGCATTACCTGTTGAGTCATTTCTGGTGTTAAGGTCGAATCAATACTCGCCGCTTTAATGCCCTTCTGTTGTAAAAAACTTAATTGATCTTTAATCAAAGCCAACAATGGCGAAACCACTAAGGTTAAATGGGGAAGTTGTAGCGCGGTAAATTGATAGCAGAGCGATTTTCCTGAGCCAGTAGGAAAAATCGCCAGACTCGACTGACCAGCTAATAGCTGAGAGATAACCTCACCTTGACCCTGTCTAAATCCTGCAAAGCCAAATTGTTGCTGTAATAGTGGTATCAAGGTTGATACATCATCGGGTTGAGGTGCTGAATAAGACATTGAAAAATCCTTGTACCCTATCATATAGACAGGGTCTGCGACTGAAGAAATGCTGAGAACGATTAGACCTTGTCGCTATGACTTTCTGGCTAAATATAAATTGATAAATGCGGTGAGCTTATCGTTAAAGACCTCTTCAAATGTATCGAGATCTTGACCTAATGTATTGAAGTATAGGGAAACTTGAGAACGTGACAAATTTTTATGATCAACCGTGTATTCCATTTCTGGCATGGTTTTATCGTAACGAGGCACTAAGGTCCACGTCACTAAATCAACAGCAAAATGCTTCATGGCCTGCTGTGCTAAGGTACAAAAAGCTTCAATATGTTCGCGGCCATCTGGCCCGAGACAACCAGGTTCAACTCGGCAAAGTACTGATAGCTTTTTTGGCATATGATTTCCCTATGTCACAAACTTCTGCTAGAAGCATTGTCCAACGTTGTGCGATTAACGCCAGCGTCATCGCTAACTTCAGTTTAGTTTACGTCACTAAACCAAAAAGTCACGTATTGAAGATGGTAAACATAGCCGTTGGTTGATATGAACATTATTTAAAAGGTTTCTTCTTCATTTGCGGCAGAAACAGTAGCGGCATGTTCTGATAATAACGTATCAAGTGCTTGATCAAAACTATCTAAACGCTCAAGTTCCATATAACGCTTTAAGCGTAGAATAATATCCTTACTAACTTCGATGTGGGACTTTTTCTGACGCTTTTTTATCTGGGAAAGTTCTTTGCGAACCATGCGCCATCCTAAATCACTAAAATATTGATTCAGCATTCGATTCACTTGCTGTAATTGAACATCTACCGTTTGATTTTTCTTACGTAATTGAACCAGTATATTTATGTTAGCGATTAGCTCAGTATAACTTGCAGGTGAATGCATCAATAAGTTAAACCATCCAGCCTTTTCCCCAACCACATCAGGATGAACCATACGATAAATTAACGGTAAGGCAAATACTAATTCTGCTTTATCCAATAACCGTAATTTTCGCCCCGAGGTTGGTGCTTCTTGATGATATTCCCAAAAATAGGCTGTCGTCATTTATGCAAAACGTGTTGTTAACGGATAAGCCCATGATAACGATAAACACCATAAAATAAAAGAATGGTTACACCATTTTATCAATCGTTTTTGCTATAACCTTCTTCTCGCTTAAAAGCTGTACGGTTAAGGCTAAGGTTCATCTTGGTAATCATGGCTAATATTATGTTTTTACAAGACTAAATTTTAACCAGCTCAGCACCAACAATCATTCTGTCTTAAATTTAGTCAACATTAATAATCAATAAAATGGTGTAACCATATTTAAATATTTTAATTAATCCTTACTACTTTATGGCAAGCATTAAATATCAAATAGAGTGTTTTATCGCCAACACTAAGTTCAACACCATTTATGGAATAATATTTAAGCAATAATGTGAATCACGGTAAATGATGGTTGAATTTTCATATAAAAATAAATTTCACTCTATTTTGCCCTAGCCCTCTCTAAACTGTTTTATTTATAACCTATTTGTGCATTTTAACCTCATATAACTCGACTACCAGTGATAATGACGATTATCACTGGTAGTAATAGCAAAGATTTACGTATAATTGCGCCAGTTTTATCGGCAGTGAAAATCGCTCTAATGTCAAAAACGAATCGATTTTATCCAATAGATGTTAATCAGCAACCCGTAGGGGTAAATACTCATTTAACAAAAAAACTTACACAAGCTGATAATGCATTTTTTGAAGAAAGTGCACTTCCCCAATCTGTGCATAATGACTTTTATAATGCAGCAGCCGAAACTGAATTTGAAATATCCAGCAATACTCGCCGTGTATACCAAACGAGCTTCAGTCTATTTGCACAATATTGCTTAGAACACAGATTACAATCATTACCGACTGATCCCAGAAGCGTAATTTCTTTTATTGGTCATCAAAAAGAATTGCTAATGGCCGACACAGGGATGCAGCTTTCTAAGCAAACCTTAACCACACGGTTAGCCGCGATTCGTTACTATCACATACAAGCGGGTTTTCCGTCACCCACTGAGCACCCGCTGGTGCTCCGAGTCATGCGCGGTTTGAGTCGTAATCACAATCGCCGAGTGCAAGATTATGATCAACAACCGATAATGTACGATGAAGTAGAGTTACTGCTCCAAGCGGTTGAGCAACAACCTCATCCTCTGCTGCGTTCAAGGGATAAGGCTATTATTCAACTCGGTTTACAAGGAGGATTTCGCCGTTCTGAGTTAGCGAATTTGAAGGTGCAATATTTAAGTTTTATGCGGGATAAATTAAAAGTACGCCTGCCATTTTCTAAAAGTAATCAGCAAGGATTAAGAGAATGGAAAAATTTACCTGATTCTGAACCTTTCGCCGCTTTTCATGCAGTAAAAGCATGGTTACATGAAAGTCAGATTAGTGATGGGCATTTATTTCGCTCTATCTCTCGTGATGGAAAAACCTTAAGACCTTATCAAGTGAAAGATAATAACAAGTCCAATACCACATTTAACCGAAATAGTGGATTCTTAAATGGAGACGATATTTATCGAATTATTAAACAATATTGCGTAAAAGCAGGATTACCCGCTCAATACTACGGCGCACATAGTTTACGCAGCGGATGCGTAACACAACTACATGAAAACAATAAGGATACACTATATATCATGGCACGAACTGGTCATACGGATCCGCGTTCATTGCGCCATTATCTAAAACCGAAAGAAGATTAACCATTTTATTAGTCCATAATTCACAATACTGTATTTAAGATATTTTTAAGTTAAGTCTTGCAAATGTTTATGGTTAGTCATTGCAGTATTCCTGTAATATAAATGCCGTTTTGGTGTCATATAAGTACTTTAGGCTTAGTCACGAAATTAATTATCCGTACTAGCTGGAGTAAAATATGAGCAAGGCTACCTTTGATCCTACACGCTATAATAAAAGTAATAACGAACCTTTTAACCAAGTGTTGGATAAACATTTATCTCGTCGTAATTTTGTCAAAAGTGGATTAGGTCTTGGGGCAATGACCGCCTTTGCAGGTATGGGATTGACGGGATGTGGTTCTGGCAATTCCTCCTCCCCCACCCCAGTTGATCCCGTGCCACCAATACCACCTAGCAAAAGTAGCGCTAAGCTTAACTTTACCTCAGTCAAAGGCGCACGTTTAGATGCTGTAGTCGTACCTGAGGGGTATACCGCCCAAGTCCTTGCACCTTGGGGGACACCATTAAATTCTAAAGCTGCACCTTGGAAAGCGGATGGCAGTAATACCGCAGATGACCAAGCAAATGCTGTCGGTATGCACCATGACGGAATGCATTTTTTCCCACTGAATGACGCTGGTGATGATGGTTTATTGTGTATTAACCATGAATATATTGATGAAATAGCCCTACATCCCAATGGTCCAACGGTCGATGCAACAACGGGATTACGAACCATTGTCGATGAAGTTCGCAAGGAAATTAATGCCCATGGAGTGTCAGTGGTTAGAATCAAATTGACGAATAATCAATGGGAAGTAATTTATAACGATCGCCATAATCGCCGTTTTACCGGCGCGACAGTGATGGATATCGCCGGTCCTCTAGCTTATTCTTCACTGCTTGAAACCCGATACTCCCCCGATGGTAGCCAAGCTCGTGGTACTTTAAATAACTGTGGTAATGGTTATACCCCTTGGGGCACTTACCTCACATGTGAGGAAAATTGGCCTGAATATTTTGTTAACCGTGGCTCTCTCACTCCAGATCAAATTCGCATAGGGATCAGTAAAACCTCCAGTCGTTATGGCTGGGATGATCTTGCCGGCCAAGATGAAGAACGCCTTGATGAATTTAGCCGCTTTGATGTGACCCCAAAGGGAACGAGCGCTCAGGACGATTATCGCAATGAAGCCAATGGCCATGGCTATATCGTCGAAATAGATCCATACAATCCCACATCCCGCGCAATTAAGCGCACTGCCTTAGGGCGTTTTCGTCACGAAGGTTGTACTTTTGGTAAGTTGAGCGAAGGTAAACCCGTGGTATTTTATTCTGGTCATGATGCGCGTTTTGAGTACCTCTATAAATTCGTGTCGGCAGCACCTTGGGACCCACAAGATGCCAACAGCAGCAATCGCCTTGAAGTTGGCGATAAATATATGAATGAAGGCACATTATATGCGGCTAAGTTTAGTGAAAATGGCGTTGGTGTTTGGCTACCGTTGACCTTAGCTAGCCAAACGACTGATGGCAAAACCTTAGGTGACACCTTTGCTAGTCTGGCTGAGATTATTCTCAATACCGCTGGAGCAGCAGACTTACTGGGCGCGACACCGATGGATCGTCCAGAGTGGTGCGCAGTCGATCCTTTCACAGGTTCAGCCTATTTAACACTGACAAATAACTCGAAACGTACCGAAGCAAACCCCGCAAATCCAAGATTGAAAAATAACTTTGGACATATTATTCGTTGGGATGAAGCTGAGAAAGAGACTGAATTTACCTGGGATATTTTTGTCTTTGGCTCACCAAGTGATGGTAATGCCGAGACTAATTTATCTGGCTTAACAGATCTAAACCAGTTTGCCAGCCCAGATGGTCTTGCCTTTGATAAACGCGGGATCTTATGGGTACAAACCGATAATGGTGCTGAAGAAGTCGCCGAAGAAACGAACGATCAAATGCTGGCGATTGTCCCTTCGACGCTGCTTGATAGTGCCAATAAGCAAGCGAGTTTAACGAGCAATAACCAAATGGAGTTAAAACGCTTTTTTGTAGGTCCCAACGATTGTGAAGTCACAGGTTTTGCTATAAGCCCTGATTATACCTCGGTATTTGCCAACATCCAGCATCCGGGAAACTGGCCTTATTCAAACAACGCTGCTGAAGTCACGCCTACAGGTGTCGTGCTTCGCCCTCGCGCGGCCACTGTGGTGATCCGTAAACTCGATGGCAAAGAAGTCGCCGTTTAATTTATCGACTAAAGCATCAGATAAAGCACATCAATCCCCTCACTCGAGGGGATTTTCTGTAAATCACAACTCCAACGTCGCAGCGCGATAAGCCGCTTCAAAGGCATCGGTAAACTCGCTGATCGGTAGAATATCTTCACGGCAGCGACGGTTGCGCCCAAGTAAAGATGACTCGACAAACAGATCGAACCATGCGGTTAATGCTTTACCATTTGCCTCTTCACCCATCGCAGCCAATGCCAGTGAAGCAACTTCTGCCGTCCCCAATTGAAAATCGTGACTGCCCTTACGTAGTGCGTAAGTCGCTAACGTATTAGGATCAAAAGACAAGATAGGTAAATCTTGCAGATAAGCGCTTTTACGAAACATTTTAATGGCTTCTCGCCAACTGCCATCAAGCATAATCAGTAAAGGGCGTTTGCCGTTCGCCAGCGTAGCCATGGGTACTTGGCTTAATACGGTTTGGCCAGGGTTAGCATATTGGGCGGGAAACACTAAAAACGGCTGATAATGCTCATTGCTTAACAGTGCTAGCATCTCAGCTGCTGGCTCGGTGCGCGACCACAGAAACGCATAGGTATCAGGGATAAGATCCGCAATTAAGCGGCCACTATTGGTTGGCTTGATGACCTCGTCGTTATACATGATCAGCAGAAAGCTAGCCTGAGTGGTTAACTGCCTGCGCAGCGAACAAGTACAAAATTGCGCACCTAATAAACACAAAGGACAACGGATGAGTTTTTTGCCGCGAGCGCCAAAAGGCTTAGTCGAAATGGATTTGCGATATTCATATAAGCGATGTACAGCGTGTGGGGCAAGAGCCATAGCAACCAATTCTCAATCAAACTCGTTTTAAAAGGCAGTACACAAGGTGTGCCATTATGTCGCGGAGGCGCAGTGTATCCTTTGGCCGATAAAGGTGCAATTGTGGAAGAGTAATAAAGTCTCATACTCAGGCAACTCGCTTTGGGACATTAAAGCGCGTTAGATTTAATGCACTAAAGGTGAGTCATAGCATTATCAAACTTATGGCAACCTGATTAGATTCGTTGGCTGATATCCACTAACATAGGCTTGCCATGGTGTTCACTCACCGACACGCAGCAAGTCAATCCGTGGATGCTCGACCGCCCCGTCCATGTGGTGGACGGCCGTCTCGCTAATCACCATGGCTAGCCTTTTTAGCATTAGCGTAATCTGTAAGTTTTAAAGAAATACGAAACACGCTTTGGGACAAAAGCGTGTTAGATCCCCAACTCTAATTTTTGAGTTTCGGATTAAAAATTCTATGGGTTTAACTACCAAAGCAGCGGCGCGCGTTAGCGCGTCCAGCCCGCAGGGCGATGCTGCCTTTGCTTGTGTACGCCCAGCATGGGCATGAACTAATGAGGTGAAAGTCCTCTGTAGGAAGGTCACCGTTCAATAACATCCTGTTATTAAACGTTAACTACTAGCGAATGGCAAGG